>NZ_JASJFG010000301.1:0-3135 GCF_030065375.1 Microcystis sp. M49636_WE2
AAGTGGCAGCAGCAAGGATTATTTTTCTTTCAACTGCCCAAATATTCCTCTGAAATGAATCTTATTGAAATTGAATGGCATCAATTAAAAACTCATGAACTGGCAGGTCAAATTTTTCCCGATGAGTACGATTTAGCGCTCACTGTTAAACAAGGGATCGAAGCTCGCGCTCAAAAAGGAGGATACGAAACTCACTGTTTTAAGTTTAATTCTGCCTAGCTACTTAAGTCTTCAAAAATGTTTCCCGAACTAATAGTATATTCTGTCATAATCATTTATCTCCTTTTTGGTATTTATTGTTGCTCTTTTGCGATCTCCTGTGCTTTTTTCAGTCGTTCTTTTTCTCCTACAGGTGATTGCATCATTCAACCTTTATTTGATCTCAGAGAATAAAGCATCTAAATCTTGACGACCATTAACAATTCTTAAAATTTCCAACGTTTCATTAATTACTCGATAGAAAATAATATATCCATCTAAAGGTAAACCTCTCAAGGATGGTTTAATATGACTATAGCTGCGTCCTAACTTGGGAAATTGTACTAATTGTTGACACTTTTTGTAAAATTTTCTGAATAGTTTTTCACCTGCTTCAATATTTACTACTAAAAAATAATCGGCAATCTTGTTTAAATCTTGACTGGCTGAAGGCGCAATAATATAACGATTTATAATTATTTTTGTTGCGCTTTTTTAAATTTTTCGAGTATATCATTTATGACTTTTTCTCCATCTAATCCCTCTCCATTATCTAATTCTGCTATGGCAACGTCAATTTTTTGACGAGTTTCTTCTACCCATTGTAAGTAATCTTCATCGAGGATTTCTAGCAAGTAAAAAGCGGTATCTATGACTTGTTCTGAACTATTAAATCTGCCACTTTTTAACTGTTTTTGGATAAATTGTTCTTGATTGGGTTTTAGTTGAATATTCATGATGACTTTTGTAAGGTTAAGGGTTAAGTCGAGTGTCCTGTTTTATTTTACTACAAGGATTAGCTAAAATAGGTTAGTTGAGGTGCGTTACATTAACATTAACGCACCTTATGAGATCGGCGATTGCGCTTAGATTAGGATTGATTTCGATACATGACCTGGATACTTAAACTAGAGTTTGCTAAGGCTTGGGGAGTTACTAAGATTTCTATCTTCTGACCTAATGCTACTAGAAAGTCAAACATCTGCTCAAGAGAAAATTTTTGCAATCTGCCATTTTTTAAGTTAGAAATTTTAGCCTCGTCAATCCCCAAAATTTGACTGACCTCCTGCTCGCTTAATTCTTGTTCAGTAATCAGATCGTAAATCACTGAAGCCAGCTTGACTTTAGCGAGTTTTTCTTCTGCATTAGCAAAGCCTAAGTCTTCAAAAATGTTTCCCGAACTAATAGTATATTCTGTCATAATCATTTATCTCCTTTTTGTTATTTATTATTGCTCTTTTGCGATTTCCTGTGCTTTTTTTAGGCGTTCTTTGATTAGATTAACATTTTGTTTTGGTGTTTTAATCCCCGATTTTGATTTTTTCTGAAAGGCATGGAGAATAAAAATAGCATTGCTTAGTTTGATGGCATAAACTGTTCTATAGGTATCGGTTTGATAATCGCTGACTATTTCAAAAACACCATTAAAGCCCTTTAAGGCTTTGATGTTAGGATGATTCTGATTGTTCTGAACACGATAAAGAATATAGCCAACTTCATCAATAACCTCTTGAGGAAATTCTAATAGCTCCTTTTTTGATGCTCCAATCCAGATAACAGTTTTCAGTTGTTTATCTACCATTTTTTTGAAAAAATGTGAAAAATACAAATAAGGAAATGAGCTTTGGGAGCATTCTTGTTAAAGATTAGGTCAGAGTAAGACAAGCAATTTTCTCCTTTTTTCCAGCCGATGTGATCGCCGAACTTTTTCCACACTTCACTATTATATTCTCTCGTGTCACGGAGACTCTCATAGATTTCTTTCTGGACGCTGAAGCCAAATTTGCCGTTACTGTAGTGCGGACAACATGAAGTGCTAAAGCGCAACTACGAACCTTAACTCAAACTACAAATTATCCTAAATCCCTTGAGTAACCCACAGAAAACCGGTTTCTCCGAGAAACCCGTTTTCTACTCATGCTACCTCAATTTTCTCAAAAAAAAATCGACCCGCCGCTAGGCGGGAAAAAGAGAAAAAGAGAAAAAGGGTAAAAGGGTTACAGAGTCCTCCGAGCACCGCACACCACCCGAAAACCGACGTTGAAGAAGAGGCGGCGGTAGTTGTAGTTGCGGAAAGCGGAACGGCAGAGATTTGGAATATTGTACCAAGAACCGCCCCGCGGTATGCGATAATCATAATCATTATCATTATTATTTGTTATCCAAGCACTGCCATCCGTCGGCGCTCCGATATAGTTATCGTGCCAATCGTCTTCGCACCACTCCCAAACATTGCCACTCATGTCATAGAGTCCCCAAGCATTGGGCTTTTTCTGGCCCACAGGATGAGTTGTCCCCTGAGAATTTCCGTAATACCAAGCGTAATCTCCTAACTGATTAGCATCATCACCGAAATAAAAGCGAGTAGTAGTCCCCGCACGACAAGCATATTCCCATTCCGCTTCTGTGGGGAGACGATAGGTTTTCCCTGTTATCTGACTCAATTTCCGACAAAAGGCTTGAGCGTCATTCCAACTAATCTTTTCTACCGGATTTTGGGGATTATTTTGAAACCGAGAGGGATTGGTTCCCATTACCGCTTCATATTGTGCCTGAGTCACCGAATATTTCCCAATCGCAAAACCGTTGACTTGAACTTGGTGTGGAGGCTTTTCATTATCGCGAGCATCGGGATCACTGTCAGGAGATCCCATGAGAAATTGACCTGCTGGTAAGCTCACCATCTTCAGTGTTATCCCATTGGGTAGGTTTTCGGTAGAGGTGGTAAAATTCCCGACTCTCTCGATTACATGGTTGTTGATGCGTTGAATGGCGGTTTCCAGTTCGATTTCCTCGTCGGGGATTTCCACTTCCGTCCATTGCCATCCTTCCTGCTCGGCTCGCTCTAATGCGATCGCTAAACGGCCGCGCTTTTCTTCGCTGGTGACGAGGAAATTGAGCAAACTAGCCGATAGATTCTCGTTTTTGCGGAAAGAT
>NZ_JASJFG010000678.1:0-6049 GCF_030065375.1 Microcystis sp. M49636_WE2
AAGGAATTTTTCAGAATAGTTTTGTTAGTGCTGCCACTGGGGAGGAATATAGCAATCTACTGATGCAATCAGTGGCAACTATTAATAATTCCTCTGACTTGGGAGAACAAGCTCTTTTTAACAGTTCTGGGGGACGGTGGAATCGGTCTTTAGGTAATGCCAACCTATCCTTACAACTGTTAGAGATTAGTGATGGATTAACAGTAGCTAACTCTTTAGGACAGACAATTTTAGCTAATGCTGGCGATATCTATGCGATCGGTACTGGTGATAACTTCTCCTTTTTACCGAAGTTTCTTGCCTCTCGACCGGGAAAATATTCAGCCAGTTTTAAGCTGGTAGATCTTAGCCTTTCTTGGGGAGAGTCAGGAATTTTTAACCTAGATTTTCAAACAGTTCCCGAACCATCAACTCTGATCGCCTTAATACTGTTCGGATCAATTTTATTAACTCGATCGAGCAGTAAAAACTAAAACCAATCGGTTTTGGAGAGAGCCAACTTATCTCCAAAACCGCTCTAGATCGAGATCGGCTTTATTGAAATGGAAAACAGGGATTATTCCCTAAAAAACTAGCAACTTTTTTGACTATAATAACGACAAGATTATCAGTATAGTTTTAGACTGTTAGACCATCCTATCATCAGCCCTATCTCGATCGCAGTATATATTTATGAAATTTAGTGAAATTGCCCAAAAATTAAGCCCTTTAGTCTCTGCTCACAGTTTAACTGCCTATCCCGACAGAAATCCCCAAATTAAAGCCATAACTCCCATCGAAACCGCCCTAGTCGATACGATTAGCTATATCGAAGGGGGAAAATTTGCTGCCTTTGTCGCCAAAACTGAGGCTACTGCCCTAATTCTGCCCCTGGATGCCAATTTACAACAACAGGCCGACGAACGCGGCATCCCTTGGTTAGCTAGTGCCAATCCCCGACTTTTATTCGCCCACGCCATCAAATTATTCTATCAACCCTTTCAGCCCCAACCCTACATTCACGCCACCGCCGTGGTGCATCCATCGGCTAAAATCGGCCATAAAGTCGCCATCGGGGCCCATGCCGTGGTGGAAGCCAATGTCACCCTCGGTGATGGGGTGTGCATTCATCCTAACGCCGTTGTTTACCCCGGGGTGCATATTGGTGATCGCACAATTCTCCACGCTAACTGTACTATCCATGAACGGGTACAAATAGGCAATGATTGCGTTATCCACAGTGGTGCTGTTATCGGTGCTGAGGGCTTCGGTTTTGTGCCGGTTCCCGAAGGCTGGTTTAAGATGGAACAATCGGGTATCGTGGTCTTAGAAGATGGGGTGGAAATTGGCTGTAATAGCGCCGTGGATCGCCCGGCAGTGGGAGAAACCCGCATCGGTAGCCAGACTAAGATCGATAATCTCGTCCATATTGCCCATAATTGCCAAATTGGCCAAGCCTGCGCCCTAGCAGGACAGGTAGGCATGGCAGGAGGCGTAAAAGTGGGCAATCGCGTTATTTTAGCGGGACAGGTGGGCATTGCCAATCAAGCGGTGATCGGGGATGGTGCGATCGCAACAGCCCAAGCTGGCATTCACAACGATATCGGGGCAGGAGAAGTGGTTTCTGGCTCTCCCGCTATCCCCCATAAGCTATTCCTCAAGGTAGCAGCCGCTTACAAGCGTTTACCCGAAATCTATCAAGCGGTTAAGCAGTTGCAAAAATAGCCCTATTCAGGGGACAGGAGACGGGAGACTCCGAGACAGGAGACAGGAGATTATTTTTATTTATTCTCCCTTCTCCCCACACCCCACACCCCACACCCCACACCCCCATCTCCCCACACCCCACACCCCACACCCCACACCCCGATCAAAGTGACTGGCAAAAGCAAGGGCGCTATCGCCGCAGGACATCCAAAAACTGCCGAAGCTGGACAATTAATCTTAGAAATGGGCGGCAATGCCTTCGATGGGATTGTTGGCTCGATTTTAGCGGCTTTCGTGGTCGAATTCACCCTCGCTTCGGCGGGGGGCGGCGGTTTTTTACTAGCACATACCAAAGAAAAAGTCAATACCCTTTTTGATTTTTTTTGTCAAACTCCAAAATATAAAAAACCCTTGACAAAGATCGACTTTTACCCAGTGGCGATCAATTTTGGTGGTGCTAGTCAAGATTTTCACATTGGTCGAGGTGCGATCGCTACGACCGGGGTGTTACGGGGATTGGAAACAGTGCAGAAAAAACTGGGAAAATTACCCTTTGCCGTGGTAGCAGAACCAGCGATCGAATATGCTCGTCAAGGCTACATTTTGAGCCAATATAACGGCTTTTGCCTGGGTTTACTCGCTTCGATCCTGCTCAAAGATAGAGAGGGTTTAAAAGTCTATGCCCCGCAAGGAAAACTCCTGCAAGCTGGTGATCGCTGTGTGATGAGGGATTTTGCCAACAGCTTAGAGGAATTAAGCAAAAAAGGCGTAAAAGACTTTTATGAGGGAGAAATCGCCCACCAAATCGCCAGGGATATGCAGGAGGGCGGTTATCTTACCCTAGAGGATTTAAATCATTACCAAGTCCTTGAGAGAAAACCCCTAAAAACCGAATATCGGGGGTACGAAATACTGACTAATCCGCCGCCTAGTTCTGGGGGAATTCTCCTAGCTTTTGCCCTAAAATTACTGGAAACAGTCAATTTATCGGCTTTAGAGCATCTAGGGAACAAACATCTGCAAATTTTAACAGAAGTGATGGCCTTAACCAATCAAGCTCGCGCTCAAGGCTACGATAATTTTATCCATCAGGAGGGAATCGAAGAGGAATTCCTCTCATCAGAATTTTTAGGCAAATATGCCAATAAATGGGGCAGTACCACCCATATTAGCATTATCGATGGGGAAGGTAATGCCGCCAGTGCCACCTTTTCCAACGGCGAAGGATCAGCTTATACCGTGCCGGGGACGGGAATTATGCTCAATAATATGATCGGGGAAGCGGACTTAAATCCCTTTGGTTTTCACAATTGGCCCGTTGATCGTCGTTTATCCTCAATGATGTCGCCGACGATGATTTTAGAAGAAGGAAAGCCGCGATTTGTTCTCGGTTCTGGGGGTTCCAATCGCATTCGCACCGCTATTTTGCAGGTTATTAGTAATTTAATCGATTTTCGGCAATCTTTAGCCGATGCGATCGGTGCCTCGCGCATACATTGGGAAAATCAACAATTAGGAATTGAACCCCTAGAAGATCGGGAAAATCTGCTCGAAAATCTGGTTTTACCCGCAAATACTCAAGTAACCCGTTGGCAAGAACAAAATATGTTTTTTGGGGGTGTGCATGGGGTGGCAGTGAATGAGCGGGGGGAATTAACCGCTACGGGCGATCCGCGTCGGGATGGAGTAGGATTATTGATTAGTAATTAGTAATCGGCCAACATAGTGGTGTGAGCTTGTTTACTTCTTATCGTTTACTGTTTACTTTTGAGATACTCATGTTGCTCTTGCGTTATGGTATTACCGTGAGTGCGGTGCTTGGGTTGATTTTCTTGGCTGAATCCTCGGTTAAGGCACAAACTCAGTCCGCTGCCGATTTATTGAAGAAACCCCGACCTACTGCCAATCCCGTTTCTCAATTACCCGGTCCATCGGCGGCACCGGCAACCACGGAAGCGGATCCCAAAGCCCCCAATTATCTTAATCCTAGTGGCAATCCCCTAATTTTTCCCACCAAACCAGATGAGGTGAATATTAGGGTAGTACAACCGATCAGCTTAAATCAAGCGATCGAATTAGCTTTAAAAAATAATCAGACCTTACAGACAGCCCGGGTCGATTTAGAAATCGCTCGCGCCCAATTAAAGGAACAACAGGCGGCTTTATTACCCACGGCCCAAGCGGAAACCAGTCTCACTCAAGATCAATCGGCAGTTGCCCAAAGACAGAATAACTTGGCTCGTCAACAGGGAATCCCAGCCACTACACCGGAAGATAGTACCAACTTTCAGGGTAGTGTTAGCATCGTCTATGGGGTTTATACAGGGGGTGAACGGTCAGCCCAGATCAAAAGGGCCGAAAAGGTCATCCGGCAACGGGAATTAGAGGTGGAAAGAGTCTCGGAACAAACTCGTTTTGATGCCACCGATGCCTATTATGAATTACAGAGGGGTGATGCTCAGGTAGCGATCGCCCAAGCCTCGATCGAGGATGCTAGTCAAAGTTTACGCGATGCTCTATTATTGGAGCAAGCGGGACTAGGAACCCGATTTGCTGTTCTACAGGCGGAAGTTGACCTCGCTAACGCTAACCAAGACTTAACCCGGGCGATTTCTACCCAGCGTATTTCCCGACGGCGACTGGCACAGATATTGAGTGTCGGTCAGCACATCGAGTTAACCGCTGCCGATGAGATTCGCGAGGCGGGAACTTGGGGCTTAAGTCTTAATGATAGTATCGTTTTGGCCTACAAAAATCGCGCGGAATTAGAACAACAACTCTTACAACGGGAAATTAGCGAACAGGATCGCTCGATCGCTATTTCGGCGGTGATTCCCCAAGTGGACCTTCTGGGCGAGTATAATGTCCTCAACGATCTCAGTGATTCTGCTGGTTTTGGCGATGGTTTTAGCGTTGGCGGCCGGATTCGCTGGACTTTCTTTGATGGTGGTCGTGCTTTTGCTCAGGCCCGTCAAGCGGAAAGAAATATTGATCGCGCCGATACGGAATTCTCCCTCCGTCGCAATGAAATTCGCCTTCAGGTGGAGGAATACTACTATAATTTGATTTCTAACCAAGAAAACATCAAAACTTCGCAAAAAAGCATTGAATCAGCCACGGAAAGTCTGCGATTAGCCCGTTTACGCTTCCAGGCCGGTGTGGGAACCCAAACGGACGTGATCAACTCCCAGCGGGATTTAACCGATGCCAGAAGTAGTTATCTACAGGCGATCGTTGATTACAATAAATCCTTGAATAGTCTCCAGCGAGCGATTAGTAATTTACCGGATAATCGTTTGTTTGAAGTGCGTTAATTGTGCGATTTATTGATGTGTGGTGTGGGGGGAGATGGCTAAATCTCCCCTATTTTAACGGGTTTCGATGATTCTAATCTGTTGTTCCCGCAATTGCTGCCGGGTGGGAGTTTCCTGTAGTTTTTGCAACTGCGGACGCAGATTATTACAACGAGAGGAATTAATGCTACCGCATTGATTTTCGATCGTGTTCTGTCGCCGCTGCTCGATTTGGGGACTGGTGCGAAAGTCTAATTGCTGATTGTATTGGGGATATTTTTGGTAAGTACAGGATTCAGCCTCAGCTAAACAACGCTCACTGATAGGCAATTGGGCCACGACTAGGTTGCCGCTAACGCAAACCCAACCCAGACCCAGAAAAAAACCTGATAATAAAGAATTTTTAGTGATCATCGCCAATATACCTCGCTGATCAAAAAATATGTTCTCAGGATTGGCGGCCATGACGCTAATTGCCCGGCAGATTCTCGGTCATGATTCCACCTGTTTTATTTTAGTCAATTTTTCTGGCCATGCCCACGATAGCTGAAAACAGCCCATTCCTAGCCTAAGATCACTGGCTTAGGCGATTGTTCCCGTCTGGGGGGAACTAGGACTAGCATAGGACTTAATCGGCATTCTTCCCGCTAAATAGGCTAAACGTCCCGCTTTTGCCGCCATTGCCATGGCTTGCGCCATCATAGCTGGATTGGCCGCCATAGCGATCGCACTGTTAATTAATAAAGCATCGGCCCCCATTTCCATGGCCCGGGCCGCTTCTGAGGCTGTACCGATCCCGGCATCTACCACCACGGGAATTTTGGCCGATTCGATGATAATCGCGATATTTGCCTCATTTTTCAGCCCCTGTCCCGACCCAATCGGCGATCCTAGGGGCATAACCGTGGCGCAGCCAGCCTCCTCTAAATGTTTGGCTAAGAGAGGATCGGCGTTAATATAGGGCAGTACGGCAAAACCTTCTTTAACTAATTGTTCCGCCGCTTGCAAAGTTCCGATCGGATCGGGTAATAAATATTTAGGATCGGGAATAACTTCGAGTTTAATAAAGT
>NZ_JASJFG010001046.1:0-7067 GCF_030065375.1 Microcystis sp. M49636_WE2
GTAGGGGCAGCAGTTGTACTGTCACCTCACTGGCATAAACTGGCAATTGGGGATAGGTCTGATGGAGAGCCATTAACCCACGGATGTGATCGCTGTGGGCATGACTACAGAACACCAGATCCACGGGTGGTTTTTTGTTTTGGGTCAGGGGTTGCATATCGGCCAAACCGCAATCTAAAAGTATGCGATAGGGACCGATTTTCAGTAGGAGACAAACCCCTTCCGACGCGTGACCGACACCAAAAGGTAAACAGGATAAAAGGGATTTTGACCCCCAGACGGCAGTAGAGCGTTGAACCATGGCAACCCTGATTATGATGACTGGTTAGTGAGCGGAACCATTGCCATCGTAGTTATCGCTATCGTAAAAACCGTTGCGGGTGCCGAAAAAGAGACAAGAGACGGTGAATACAGCCGTTAATGCCAACAAGATTAATTTGATGTCCATATAATTAGTGCAACTCCTCAGAGGGTATCTCCCCTCATACTAACCCAACTTTTTCGGTTGTTAGCAGCTAGGTTTCGGGTTTGACCATCGGCGCTCAACCTTTTTTCATAATTAAACCTCTTGCATAATTAATTTTTAAGGGTTCAAAAACGGCAAAAATAAGGATTAAATTGCATAAAATCTGTAAATAGACCATTTAATTAATTATTATTCATTCTTAATTCTCCTGACTACTGACTACTGACTACTGGCTCCTAACCCCAACAACAATTTTTGATTTTTACAAGAGGTCTATTAAACTTGCCAGTAATTTGTGATGATTTCATCAAAAACTACTGAAAATTATCTGAAAACCTAGCATCTTTTGTCATAATAGTCAAGAAACTTTTACAAAAATTTAGCCTGACTTTAAATTCTCCTTTGCTAAAGTGCGACGTAATGATAGGTGTCAATTGTCTCTTTTAGACATGAGGCAAAAGCAAACAAGTTATTGATTTTGACTCAGATTAGCTCAATTCAATTATAGTGGAATTTTACTATGGGTTTTCGATTAAATTTGAAGGCTATTTGCTCAGATTATAAAGTTAATTAAGGTTTATTAAAAAGTTTGTTAAACTTGGCTAAGTCATTGGTCTTTTCCAGAAGAGGATAACGAATTGCTGTTTGATCGACTAGACTAGATAAATACTCATAAGTGTGACGAAGTTCATAGGCATTATCATCACTTTTTGCTTGGTTACACTGCCAGCATACCAGTTGTAAATTATCAAAATCAAACATTTTTTCGGGACAGCGGGCTTTATTAATTATATGATCGATAGTGACATAATTGGGATGAAAAAATATCTGATTGATTTGATTAATAACTTTTTCCCCTTGAGAATTATTATATTCGTAACCCCTTTTGATAGCTTCTGACTGGGAAGAAGTTTTAAATTCTTCGCCATGTTTCATCTTTTTGCCACAAAAAGGACAGGGTTTTTCTTTGGCCATTATTCGATATTGATTCGGGCTAATTAATCCTTTTTGGGGATGTTCGATAACTGCTAGATGTTGATTAGCATTCCAGATTTCTGCAATTTCATCGGAGCTATATAATTGAGACAACTTTGATTTTGATATTTTATTCATGGCAGTACATAATAATCATAATAAAGGATATTTAGCCAAGGCTTTATCTGCTATTTCATGCAAATTTTTCGAGATTTTTTCTAACTCTTGTTTTCCTTCCTCAGATATTTTTTTAGCTTTTTCAGACTCAATAATGGCTAAATCAATGGCTTTGACAAGATTTCCCTTATTTAATTCATGCTCAAATAAACTGACAACTTTATAAGTATTATTTTTAAAATCCTGAAGAAGCTCCCAAGAGCTTTTAACCTTCCCCCAGCCGCTATTATAATAGCCCTTTTTTCTCGCTTGTCTTTGTTGCTCTAGGGAAAGGCCATGAAATAGTTCACTATTTCTTTTTTGCCATTGGCGATAGTTTATTTCTTCTAGTAACTTCATTGCTTCAGTTCCTGGTCATCTGCAAAGTAACGAGTGATTTCTTGCCACTTTTTATCGCCATAGTTATTAATAATATATTTTTTAATATCCCCCAGTTGTCTTCGTAGTTTATCATTAGTTTTTTCCAGAGATTCAACTGTAGAGATGGCTCGCTCTTTTATTTGTGTAATCCCATCCTGTTGTTGCTGAATAGTATTTTTTAGATCGCTCACCGCTAGATTATAACTGTCTTTATGAACTAATTCCTTTTCTAGTAAAGCCTGTTGACGTTCCTGGCCAGTTTTAGATAGACTAGCCTTTAACCATTGACCTAAACGATAAATCTCAGATTGATCAAAATCTAATAAATCTTGACGTAACTGCTCTAACTTTTGTAGCAATTCATTAACTTTTTCTTGCCAATAACTGACTTCTTGTTTAAGCTCAACATTCTGGTTGTATAAATTCTGATTACTTTTTCCTAACTGTTCAATTTTGCCCTCGTGTCTGGATATTTGCAAGGACTGATTTGAATTAACTTTGGCTCTCTCATTTCGTTCTTGTATGATAATCTGGAACAATTCCGCCGCTACAGGATCATCAAGATGTTCTACAATCCATTCTAGATGACGTGCTTTTAACCTATCGCTCAAATAGCCCTTGATTTCTATATGTTGTTCTTTCAATAGGGCTAGATTAGATTTAATGGTCATGACCGTAATTCTGACTTTAGTAAACTATCCATAGTTATTTTAGTACAAGTATAAGCTTTTGGAAAAAAGCAATCTTATCGGTCATGGTAGTTGTGCCTGTCTCTGGGAATCAACTCGGACTGACGAAAGAAACAAAGGAAAATGGAAATTTTACCGATCTAGGGCTGGCCTTTGCTATAAGTGAGCTATATAGCGCCTCCTTGGCTAGTGAGGAAATTCTCAAACGCTAAAGCTGAGAGCTTACCGCTATAAATAAGCACACGAATCACCCAGACAGAGAAAATATCATGCGTATCGCTCACGATGTCACCGAATTGGTTGGCCGCACTCCTTTAGTACAATTGAATCGGATTCCCCAGGCGGAGGGCTGTCTTGGCCGAATTGTGATGAAATTAGAAGGGATGAATCCCGCTGCTTCCGTCAAAGACCGCATTGGCACTCACATGATTAATAGTGCCGAAAAAGCGGGTTTAATCAATCCAGAAACCACGGTTTTAGTGGAACCCACCTCTGGCAATACGGGAATTGCCCTAGCGATGACTGCGGCAGCTAAGGGTTATCGCTTGATTTTAACTATGCCGGAAACGATGAGTTTAGAGCGCCGGGCGATGTTAAAAGCCTACGGTGCTACCCTAGAACTTACCCCCGGTTCCCAAGGCATGAAAGGGGCAATTTTACGCGCTCAGGAAATCGTTGATAGTATCCCCGGCGCTTATATGTTGCAACAATTTCGCAACCCTTCCAACCCAGAAATTCACCGTCTCACCACTGCTGAGGAAATTTGGCAAGATACGGAGGGACAGGTAGATTTTATTGTTGCAGGTGTGGGTACTGGAGGCACGATTACGGGAGTCGCTGAAGTGATTAAATCGCGTAAACCTAGTTTTCAAGTGGTTGCGGTGGAACCTTTCAATAGTCCGGTGATTTCTGGGGGTAATCCCGGTCCTCATAAAATTCAAGGTATCGGTGCGGGTTTTATTCCGGAAGTTTTACGCACAGATCTGATTGATGAGGTAATTACTGTCAGTGATGAGGAAGCTTTTCAATTTGGTCGTCGTCTGGCAAAAGAGGAAGGGTTACTTTCGGGGATTTCTTCCGGTGCCAATCTTTGTGCCGCAATTCAACTGGCCCAACGACCGGAAAATGAGGGTAAATTAATTGTGGTGATTCAGCCTAGTTTTGGAGAACGTTATCTGAGTACGCTGATGTTCCAAAATATCGAGGATCGCCAGTTAACTTTGGTGTAAAAAAATATCGTCTTCAGCCTCTAGCAGTCAGCTTTAGTTGGGGGCTGATTGCTAATAGCAGAGAGCTTTTTAATCATATTTAAAGAGGGATTTTTTCACCTGTAGGGGTATTTGTAAAGGTTGCGGTTTGATTGTTTCTTGGCCGGCAAAATTATCGAGTAAAGCCGATCGCACTTGTGCATCGGTTTCTCGTGAGAGAAGATAGCGGAAGTATTCTTGGCATTGTTCTCGACGACTGGGGGAAAGTTGCATTTCACTTAAACGTCGGACTGCCATTAAGCGCATTAAGGGATCATTGACTGTTAATTTTTCTAACCAGCGATCAAAGTTTTTGGACTCATTTTGACCGCGATGGTCGAGAAAATGCCATCCTAGTAGGATTAAGGTCAAAACCGTGCCAAATCCTTGCAAAATTGAGGCCAGGGCCAACCAGCGATTTTCGGCATAGGTCCAAATTGCCACAGCGAGATAGGTGGCTAAACTGCCTAAACCGCCACAGACTACCGCTAAAGTTAACTTACCGCTATCGGCGCTGAAAAAAGCACGCCCCCACAGCCACAGCGATGGCCAGTTTTGACCCTGGAGATGGTAAACTCCGATCATCGCCCCCACCCCGGTTAAAGTGGCCAAAACTAACTGCCAATTCCACGCCCAGAGGATCAAAAAACTAGCACAAGCTGCCGCCCATGTCAAGAATTGACGGGTTTTTTTTGCGGCGAGAGTTTTCATGACTCGACGCTGCAGAGCGGGAGAAAAATAGGGAGGAAGGCGGAATACTGAAGACACGGGAAGTTTTTCACTGAGGGTTTGATGATCACTATAGCCTGTTCTCAGGCAGACAGATCATTTTTCTTGGTAAAAATCCTCCTGGGAAAAGAGCGCAGTGCTAGGGTGGGCTAAAATTGCGATCGAGAATCGGCTAAAGTTCAGATTGGCGAGCTTAGGTGTTAGGATGGTTTTCAATCAAACTCAACTTTTTTTATTAATAAATAGCCGAACAATATTCTGTAAACTTATATACAGAAACCTAAAGAAATATGTTAATTTGCCGTCTTTGGGGCAGCAAGTTCTGATAAATAATCTAGAGTGTTAAGTATAAATACCGCAACTAATTTTACCTAGTCACGCCAGCTATCTAACTCATCTATATCACTTCCGAACAGAGTTAGAACTTCCTTTGTTACGTTCTGAGAGGCAAAAAAATGACTACTCAACTACAACAAAAAGCCAGACTTGAAATTGTCACCTTGAACCCTGTTTACGGAGTTAACTATAACAAGGGTTACATCGGTTTTACCTATGACGGAACAAATCCAGTTGGTCGAGGAATTGCTTATTTTACTAAGTGGGATAAAATGAGCAATATTTATGCTACTCACGCTCTCATCGTTACGGGTGAAAATACCTGTATTGAAGCGAATGCTGGCACGAATATGGTAGAAGAAAATCCTTTGTATCCCTATTTTGAACCTTCTAATTGCCAAATTTTCTTCCGCAAACCCAAAGATTTAACTGATGAGATTGCAGAGCGTATTGTTGAGATTCTCAAACCAGAAGTAGGTAAAAAATATGACTATAAACTAATCCTAGCTCATGCCTTTTCTGGAAGTTTACCCGGTCAGATACTCAGTCTTTTATCACGTCAAAAAATCAAAAAATTACTGTCTGAAGCTCTCAACTGTCCTGATAAATGGATTTGTAGTGAGTTAGCAGCTTACGCTTTAGATGAGCAACCTGAATACCGAGATATCGGAGTTCTGATCAATCCTAATTCTACCATTAATCCTCAAAAATTATTTGAAGATGATCTGATTTTTCAGGCTTGGGAAAATCAGGTTGCGGCAAAGTTTAAAGATTTAATCACCGGGACAACAGTAATTGCTTAGATGTATTACCTGCATTATTGATGCCATCAGGAGAATATCAAATGACCACGACAACTATTGGTAGAGTTCCTCTTCACGAACCGGGAAAATTACTTGATCCCTATATCAAGGACAATGATGCTTTAATTGCTCCTGCGGAGGATTTTACTATCTCGATCAATACAATTTCACTGCAACTATACACTAAATACAAAGGTGATTATTTAGCAGGACAGTGGGATAATAACTATTTCGCTCTTGTCAGTCAGATAGGATTAGGAGATCAAGAAACCCCTATTTTAAAGGTTCACTATCTTAATCACATCTCTGGAATGACTTTAGATGTAACAGACATTTGGGCTGAAAATGTTGCTGTCATTGAAGACTTTCAAAAAGATGAAAAATCTCAGCGATTGTATTTATCGTTTAGTAGTTTTTGTCAAGGATTAGGACGTTCTACCTTAGAACAAGTTACCAAGTCATTGCAGCAAGTTGTAGGAACTGTAGGGGCGGCTTTTCCTAGTTTAATACCTTATACAACAGTGGGAAGTACAGCCTTACAGGGCATTAATAATATTCTAGCAACTGTTGTTGAAGCTAGATTTCAACCCCAAGTAAAAACATCAACTTTTGGTCTTTATCCTGCTAACGTTGAGCAAAGACCTGTGATTGGAGAAGCTCCCTTACAAACAGGAGCTTATGCCTTTTTCTTTGAACCCGTTGAGATAGAAACCTTGAAAATGGGATCGAATGGGATTGTGACTTCAACTAATAATAAACCCGTGAGTCCTTATATTGTAGTTAACATCAAAAAAGGGATTACTTTAGCCCCCAGCCAAATCGAGAAAAACTTAGCTACTGAAGTATTGGAAGCTTACCACAGAACTACTAACTATCCTTTAACCCCTTCTAATACCGTGATTCCCTACTTCAATGCCTTAGAAGAATTGGGTAAAACTATTCGTTTAGCTAGTTCTACTAAGCGGTATTTTGAGTTAAAACAAAAGGGCGATCACCTCACTGAAGCGGAAGCAAAACGTCTAGAGATTCTCTTGGCTTACTTAAAGGAAAATCTCAAGAATTTTGAGCAGTAATCAATTAATTGGCATTCCCTAACTTTTAGTATTTGGAAACTGTTTAATAATAGGAGGAAATGATTATGATGTTCTCATGGACTGATTATGTGCGTGCCGTTGCTACCACCGAACAAATTCCCACTCGGTATCGCAAATTACGGGTTGTTCAATTAGCACAAGCAATCGTTGAATCTGCACGAGGTACGAGTAAACTTTTTCAAGAAGCGGGA
>NZ_JASJFG010000554.1:0-1278 GCF_030065375.1 Microcystis sp. M49636_WE2
ACGTCTCCAACTCAGCCAACATTTGTTCTGGGGTTTTGGTGCGCGGTTTGCGGCCATAGAGGTTGATGATGTCACAAAATTCGCATTGAAAGGGGCAACCGCGAGAAAACTGCACGGTAATCGCCAGATAGGCATCCAGATATAGTAAATCATAGCGGGCGATCGGTGTCATGGTTACATCTGGTTTCTCACTGGCTCTAAAGACACCACTCGGTTCACCCTGCTCCAGGGCCGCCAAGAACAGAGGGATTGTCAGTTCTCCTTCATCGAGAATCAGGTAATCTGCCCCAGCTTTTTGGGCAACTTCTGGATAGGAGGTGGGGTAAGGCCCGCCTACAGCCACTTTTTTACCCAACTGCAACCCTTTGGCAATCAATTCTTGAAAGTCCTTTTTCTGAATGATCATGGCGGAGATGATTACCAAATCGCACCACTCCCAATCCGAAGCCGTTTCCAATCGGACATTGCGATCAACAAACCGGATTTCCCAATCCGATGGCAATAGGGCCGCCACTGTAATTAAACCCAGGGGCGGATTAGTTGATCTTAAACCGGCTAGATCTAAAGTCTCTTGATAGGACCAAAAGGAGTTGGGCATCAGCGGCCACAGTAATAGGGCTTTCATTCAGGTGTCTCCAATGAAGAAGCTAGATGCTTTACATACTAGCCACAAAGCCCAAGTCGATCAAGACTGTTTTAACATCTTTTTTTACTAATAAATTAGTTCTAAATAAATCGTGAAAAAACCGCATTTTTTTCGAGATTAGCACAACTAAATGCACGATGCTTGCTAAAAACTCGTGTTTTCCCATTTTTATCAACGCGCTCTGGGGGCTGTGTGCCTCTTTTGGGTATTTTTGGGTAGGTTCCCTAAAAAATGCTGATTCTGAAAAACCCTCTTAAAATTCGCAAGCACCGAATAGTAAGGGTTTCGTTTCAGTCCCTAGGAAGTCTGTTTTATCGGAAAAACACCAGTTACTAGACATCTGGACAATGACTATTTCTGGTCAGGTAAACATAAGCGTAATTACACTATTTTATCCCGACCCATCATGACTCAACTACCATAAAATATAGTTTATGTCTCTTTAATTTTGGAAGATGAATAAATTAAATAACTGGTAATTATAGTCCTATTTAGGGTTTGCTGAATAAATATAAAAACCTTGTTGGATAATACTTTTAGACTTTTTTGACCTCAAAAAGTGCCGACCATTGGAGTGATTGAGGGGAAAATTCAGGTACTTTTTCCCTGAAAATTAGGTAGTTGACCACCTG
>NZ_JASJFG010000047.1:0-1468 GCF_030065375.1 Microcystis sp. M49636_WE2
AAATCTAGTTCAAAACCGTTCCCGTTTGATGGATGCGGCCGAAGGTGGTAAAATGGCCGCCTTAATGAAATTTGATCGCACCAGTCTAGAGACAGTGATTAATCAGACGGAAAATGTAGTTATTGCTAATGATAATAGTGCCGAACAAGTGGTGATTTCTGGGACTCCTGAAGCGGTGGATTTGGTATTAGGTCAAGTGAAAGTTAAGCGGGTTATGCCGTTAAAAGTATCCGGTGCTTTTCACTCTCCCTTGATGGAAAATGCCGCTATTCAGTTTCAGCAGATTTTAGAATTGGTTAATTTTAGGTCTGCAAAAGTTCCCGTTATTTCTAATGTTAATCCTAGCCAACCGATCACCGATGCGGAGGAATTAAAAATATATCTGATCCAGCAGATGACTAGCTCGGTTCGCTGGCGAGAAATTATGTTAAAATTGCCAAATGTGGGTGTGGAAAAAGCGATCGAAGTCGGTCCGGGTAAAGTTTTAACTGGTTTAATTAAACGAACTACTCCCGCAATTGAGTTAGAAAATATTAGTCAATTAGCTGATATATACAATAGTAGCGACGATGTTAAATTGCAGGGTTCATTAATTGGTGTTGGTTAAATTATCTGGCAATATTTTCGATGAAGTAAATTGATGGATACCTAAGTAGTTAGGTGTTAAAAACCATCAGACACCCCCCTTATCAAGGGGGGATTAAGGGGGGATCGACACCCAAAATCTATCTTCAATTTAATTATAACCAGCTGCCTAGCCAAAAATTTGGTTAGGTATTTTTTCAAGAAACTATCATAACTTCTACTGTTTCTCCTGCTTGTATAGTAGTTTTACCCTGGGGAATTATGGCTAAAGCATTAGTACCCGCTAAATTAATTAAATTAGCCGAATTGTGTTGTCCGGAAGCGAGTTGAAATTGATAAACTCCCTCGATAATTTCTATTTTTCCCCAGAGATAAACTTCCCTTTGTCCCTTAGATTTGAGAGTATCGCGGGTGATAACTCGCAGAAATTTGTTCTGATAATCTGTCAATCCTGATAATTTTTTAATGGCCATTTGTACGAAGCGCCAACAGGAAACTAAAGCAGAGACGGGATTACCGGGGATACCAAAGTAAACACAACCGTTAGGAAAAGTAGCAAAGGTTAGGGGTTTACCCGGTTGAATAGCAACGCTGCGAATCAGAATTTTTCCTCCTAATTCCCCTAAAATTCCCTCGATATAATCATAATCTCCTACAGAAACACCTCCGGTGGAAAGGACGATAGCACTAGAATTAATGGCTTTTCTGATAGTTTCTCTGAGAAGATCGGGATTATCTTTGATTATACCTAAAGGTCTGGGAATTGCCCCTAAACTGGCGACAAATGCGGTTAAAGCGTAGCGATTTGAGTCAATAATTTGACCTTTTTGGAGGGTTTCATCGGGATTAATTAATTCATCTCCCGTGGAGAAAATTGCCACTT
>NZ_JASJFG010000157.1:0-3239 GCF_030065375.1 Microcystis sp. M49636_WE2
CGAAAAGGAGCGATTAAAGCCTGTAAATCGGGAGAATACTCCGTTAAATGATGCCCCATACCCTCTAAAATTTTAGCCGTCTCGATCACAGCATTTTTATAGACGGCAGCCGCTTCGCCGAAGGGGGATATGGAAGTAGAAAAAGCGATTCTTAGGGGTTTTACGCCTCTCTGAGTGGCTTCTAGGAAAGAAAAGGGCGGATCGGGTAGCCAGTAGGGATCGCCCGTCGTATAGCCCGAAATCACGGTAAGCAGCGCCGCCCCATCTGCCACCGTCTTAGAAAGAGTGCCGTTAGTGGCGATACCGCTTTGAAATTCCCCCACCGGGGCATAGGAAACGCGCCCGCGACTGGGTTTTATCCCCACCAAACCGCAACAACCCGCCGGAGTACGAATGGAACCGCCACCGTCGGAACCCTGGGCAATCGGGCAGAAACCCGCCGCTACCGCCGCCGCCGCACCGCCACTGGAACCTCCTGCGGTATAATCGCGGTTGAAGGGGTTACGAGTCGGCAAAAAACCCGGATTTTCGGTGTAGGGAAAGGAACCTAACTGGGAAGTGGCAGTTTTGCCCAGAAGGATAAAACCCGCCATTTTCATTCTGGTGACGATTCCTTCGTCGTATTGGGCGATATTTCCCTGTAAAGCGGCGACTCCGTAACTAACGGGCATTCCAGCGACGGCATTTAAGTCTTTAATGGCGGTGGGAACTCCAAAAAAAGGCGGTAATTCGGCAGTAGCGGCGATTTGACTTAATTGTTCCGTTTGGGCGCCCGCGGTGGCTAGGGCGCTTTCCCTGGCGACATGGACAAAACTACCAATTTGACAGTCAAATTTCTCAATTCTGTCGAGGTATAAATGGGTTAATTCTAGGGGGGAGATTTGTTTAGTGCGAATCAGTTGGGCTAATTCTAGGGCAGATTTTTGCAATAATTCATCACTCATGAGCGATCGAGTTAAAATAGGTAAGTGAAAATAATTATATTCGTTAGTGATGGAGATGGTTTTAAAGGAAAAAGGAAAAAGTAAAAAAAGGGACATTGCCGTAAAAATTTCCCTATCCCCTATCCCCCCTTGTCTTGGAAAATTATGACCCCACAGTTAATTGAAATTCTCTCGGCTGACGAAATTCGTCGCACTATTACCCGTTTGGCTTCCGAAGTTATCGAAAAAAGTGGCGATTTAAATAACTTGATTTTGATCGGTATCTACACGCGAGGAGTGCCTTTAGCTAATTTAATTGCTAGTCAAATTGAGAGCTTAGAAGGGGTAAAAGTTCCCGTGGGAGCGATCGATATTACCTTCTATCGCGACGATCTTGATCGCATTAAAACCCGCACTCCTGCTAAAACCAAAATGCCCCTAGATGTCACGGGAAAAACCGTGATTTTAGTCGATGATGTTATCTACAAAGGTCGCACAATCCGCTCCGCTTTTAATGCTATTATTGAGTATGGCAGACCGCAAAAAATCCGCTTATTAGTCCTCGTTGATCGTGGTCATCGGGAATTACCAATTCACCCAGATTTTACCGGCAAAAAACTCCCCACCGCAGCCGAGGAACAGGTAAGAGTTTATCTACAGGAGATTGACGGCAAAGATGGGGTGGAATTAATCAAATAAACAGAGGATTGGTAACTATCCCCAGAGGAAAATAAACAGAATTGCTCCGATAAGTAGGTAGGCGTTAAAAATTATCAGACACCCCCCTTATCAAGGGTAGGGTTGATTCATGAATCAACCCTACCTTATCAGGGGGGGCAGGGGGGATCGAACCTAAAATCCATTTTTAATTTAATTATAACCAGCTACTTAATAGCCACAAAAATAGCACTTGTTAAGTTTTTTCCTGTTGAAAACACCGAACAAATTTAACCATCGAATCACCAAAGTCTGCTGAAGCTTTTACCCTCTATATATTTGCTAAATACAAAAATAATCTATTTTTAGGGCAAGGTAAAAGCAGCAATTACAGGATAATGATCGGAAGGAATAAGATTCAACCAACGGGAAGGATCGACTTTTGCCCAATCTAACTGCAAACGGTTATCATAATAAATGGTATCGATGGCTAAATAAGGGGTATCGGTGTAATTATTAAAGCTCATTTGTTCCGCTAATTCTAAATCGGCTAAAGCGTCCTTTAATTTAATTTCTGACTGGAGAGGTTGAGTTAAAATCTGACGGGGTAATTGCTGAGAATTAACATTAAAATCCCCCGTTAAAAACAGGTAATCTTTTGTTAAATCTAGTTGACAAAAACGCTCCTGTATGCACTTCGCACCTAAGTCCTTAGCTTTGTCGCTATAGTAATCGAGATGGGTGTTATAAAACTGCAAAGTTTGCCCCTCAAGAGTGCCAAATTTAGCCCCCGTTACCATGCGGGGATAAGGATTACCCCAAGCTTCAGTGATACTGCCAATAATATCGGGAGTTTCTGATAGCCAAAATTCGTATATTTCCAAACATTGTAACCGACTTGGTTGATATAAAATCGCACAATGTTCATCTAATCCTGTCCCCCTGCGATCGCTGCCTAAACTTTGGTATTTTGGCAATAAACGGTGTAGATCCAATAGTTGATTAGCGCGAGCTTCCTGAGTACCAATTATATCGGGAGAATAGTGAGCAATTAAGGCCGCGACTGCTTCCCTTCTTACTCGCCAATTACGCTCATCGGGATCGGGTTTATCGTAGCGAATATTAAAGGACATCGCTGTTAGTTTCATAGCAAAATCGAGAATAGGGAAGATGGAAGGGAATGGGGATTTCTGTCAGTAAATAGTAATCAGTAATCAGTGAACTGAAAACCCACATCTGATAACAAAGTCCGAATCTAAAACCTAATTCGTTAAGCTAAAAGCTTTGATGTGCTTAGTTTCTAACCTTCTTTTTAGGTAGGAGAATTGCCAGATTCTGTCTTTTGCCTCTTGCCTTCAGAAGCTGATAACTGATAACTGCCTTTTTCTAGGATCGAGAATCAGAATCTACATCTGTCTTCACTTCGGGGATAATATCCGGTCTTTGGGCATCTTCCCAACCAACCGGACGTTTAGAATTATACCAAGCGATCGAACCGATGGTGACAGCAGCCAGAAAACCGACCACATAAACTGCCACGAAATAAACGGGGAATTTGCCACTGGCCACTTCTAGGAGTAGATACATAATTTTTTCACGATTAAGCTTTTAATTTGTATATCTTAACAGAATCGGCCCCCTCATCCCTATTCTCGATCG
>NZ_JASJFG010000589.1:0-8464 GCF_030065375.1 Microcystis sp. M49636_WE2
ATCAGATGCCCCCCTTATTAAGGGGGATCCCCCCGCCTATCGGCACCCCCCTTATCAAGGGGGATCCCCCCGCCTATCGGCACCCCCCTTATCAAGGGGGGCAGGGGGGATCGAACCTAAAATCCATTTTTAATTTAATTATAACCAGCTACTTAATGCCCTACAGTCTCGTTCTCAATCTCACACCTCGATCGCCGATCTATCCGAATTTTCTCACCGGACGACACCTTCACGCGCTATTCCTTACCCTTGTCAGTAGTGTCGATCAGGAATTAGGGGACATTCTACACACAGCCGAGGCAGATAAAGCCTTCACCTTATCGCCACTACAGATGCAATCTGGTGGAAAAACGATAAATTCCCCGCAGTGGCGACACGAACGGCCAATCGCCCCAGAAACTCCCTGCTGGTGGCGGATTTCTCTGCTCGATGACCGATTATTCGGTAAATTAACCTCGCTCTGGTTGAATCTCAATCCAAAACACCCCTGGCATCTCGGTTCCGCCGATCTGGTTATCACTAGCGTCCTCGCCACCCCGCAATCGGTTCAATTCTGGGCGAACTCTTGTACTTATCAATACCTGTATGAAAACGCCTCGGAAACGAATCGAGAATTTGATTTCCTTTTCGCTACCCCCGTCACCTTCCGGCAGGGAAAATTCGATAGTGCCTTACCGACGCGGGAACTGGTGTTTAATGGCCTTCTCAGTCGTTGGAATCGCTATAGCGGGATCCCCTTCGATTCCATCGTCCTAGAGTCGATTTTCCCCAGTTTCTTCGATATTAAAACGAAATTAGCCGACGAAGCCTATAAAAACCATTCGATCGGTTGTGTAGGCGAGATTCACTATCGTCTTTTGGGAGAGGTGGAACCCGCAAAGATTAAAGCGATTAATGCACTGGCGGATTTTGCCCTCTACGCGGGAGTGGGACGGAAAACCACCATGGGAATGGGGATGACTCGCAGAATTTCTAAGGATAAAAGATAGTTATGGATGAATCTGATTACATACCGATCGCCGCCCTCAACCATTACGCCTACTGTCCCCACCGTTGTTGGAGAATGTTCGTCGCTGGGGAATTTCTCGATAATAGCTACACGATCGAGGGAACAAATTTACACGAGCGAGTTCACACCGTCGGGGCGGCAAACCGCGAGGAAATATGGCAAATTCGGGCGATCTGGCTTAAATCAGATAATTACCGTCTCATCGGTAAAGCCGATCTGATCGAGTCCCAGGATGGCGAATTTATCCCCGTGGAATACAAACGGGGCAGTAAAGGCGAATGGGATAACGACGAGTTGCAGGTGTGCGCTCAAGCTCTGTGTTTGGAAGAAATGACTGGAAAAAGGCTAGATACCGGCTATATCTACTATGCCAGTTCTCACCAGCGTCAACCGGTGGCGATCGATCTTGCTCTACGGCAACGGGCGATCGCTACGATCCGAGCAATTGAAACCCTGATCCAGACGGGAAAAATGCCACCGGCGGTCTATTCACCCCGCTGCAAGGGATGCAGTTTGTTCGATCGCTGCTTGCCCCGATTAACCGAAAAAGTCCAACGATATCGAGAGGAAGACTAAAAAATATGGGAACGGTATATGTGACAAGAGAAGACGCATTTCTCGGCAAAAATGACGAGCGTTTAACGGTCAAAGCATCCAAAGAAACGATCCTCGATGTTCCTTTATTGAACGTGGAAGGAGTGGTGATTTTCGGACGGGGTTCAGTTTCTCCCGCATTGGTGATCGAATTGTTGGAACGTCATATTCCGCTCAGTTTCGTCACATCCACCGGACGCTATCTCGGTAGATTGGAACCGGAGATGACCAAAAATATTTTCGTTCGTCGAGCGCAATGGCAGGCCGCCGGCGATTCCCCGAAAGCCATTCATTTAGTGCGGGGATTCGTCCGCGGCAAGCTGAAGAATTACCGCAACATTCTACTCCGTCGTCAACGCGATCGAAAAGAGTTGGATTTACAAACGGCGATCGCTTGTCTGGAAGCAGCGATCGGCTCGATCGAAACAACCTCGGCGATCGATTCTCTCCGGGGGTTAGAGGGAGCCGGAAGCGCAGCCTATTTCAGTTGTTTTGATTCCTTAATTCTCGGCGATACTTTTACCTTTGCCTCGCGTAACCGTCGCCCCCCGCGAGATCCGGTCAATTCTCTTTTGAGTCTGGGTTATGCGTTATTGCGCCATGACGTGCAGAGTGCGATCAATTTGGTCGGTTTTGACCCCTATCTCGGTTATCTTCACTATCAACGTTACGGTCGCCCCTCGCTGGCACTGGATCTGATGGAAGAATTTAGAGCGATCGTCGTTGATGCCGTGGTTCTCAATGGGATCAATCATCCTTATCTTACCCCCGAACATTTCACCACCGAACCCTTAAGCGGTGCGGTTTCCTTGACGAGAGAGGGATTACAGATTTTCCTGCGCTTGTACGAACAGAAGAAACAATCCAAGTTTAAGCATCCGGTAATGGGTAAACAGTGTACTTATCAAGAAGCTTTCGAGATTCAGGCCCGACTAATGGCGAAATATCTGATGGACGAGACGGATAAGTATCCACCTTTGATTTTAAAGTAGGTAGAGGCGGTCATGTATTTTGTTGTCAGTTACGACATTTCCGATGATAAGCGACGAACCAAAATTCACAATACGTTAAAGTCCTACGGCCAACGGGTGCAGTATAGTGTTTTTGAGTGCGATCTAACCGATACCCAGTACGCTAAGCTGCGCGGGCGCTTGAGTAAGTTGATCAAACCCGATACCGATAGCATCCGCTTTTATTTTCTCTGCGCCTGTTGTCGGGGTAAAGTGGAACGCATCGGTGGTGAGTTACCCCGGGATAATACAATTTTTTTTGTTTAGCTCGGTTGCGCTTCCGGGTAGCTGTAAAAATTCTTAACTATTATGTGGTGGCTGAAAAGCTTATGGAATATAGATTCGAGATGATTTTCCTTTCCAACGCGGGGCGCACCTTATCCCGTAAGGTTTTGCGGGGTCTTGAAGAACTGGGTCACTTGCTGTATGATTGGTTTATTGCGGGTGCGGCGCATACGAACCTTGAAAATCCCATAGCGTATAGCTTTTACCACTGGGCGGTTCCAATTAATCTTAAACCCTACTAGGGATTGAAACCTCCCAGATTTTGCCTCTCAGTCCTGTCTGGTTGGTTCCAATTAATCTTAAACCCTACTAGGGATTGAAACAGTGATACTTTCAAGCAGTCAGTAGAAGATGGAAGTTCCAATTAATCTTAAACCCTACTAGGGATTGAAACGATTTTAGATTCTACTGTAGAAAAGATAAGCACTCGTTCCAATTAATCTTAAACCCTACTAGGGATTGAAACTTTTAATTTTTATTCTCTAATTTCTAAAGTTATCCCCCAGTTCCAATTAATCTTAAACCCTACTAGGGATTGAAACGCGGAAAATGGGGGGGCTTACTGGCTGCTCGAGTTCCAATTAATCTTAAACCCTACTAGGGATTGAAACGATGCAAAAAATAACCCCTAGCAAAATTAAAAGCGTTCCAATTAATCTTAAACCCTACTAGGGATTGAAACATCTACTCCAGAGGACACACCCCCGCATCCTCGTTCCAATTAATCTTAAACCCTACTAGGGATTGAAACATTATTAATTATTTTGCAGTTAACTAACATTACCGTTCCAATTAATCTTAAACCCTACTAGGGATTGAAACAAAGCCGCAGAGCAAAAAGGTGCGCGAATTTATCGTTCCAATTAATCTTAAACCCTACTAGGGATTGAAACGTCGGATCGGACATTGGCTCGCTGTACCGACTTAGTTCCAATTAATCTTAAACCCTACTAGGGATTGAAACATTAGTTTGATTCGCGGCAATAAATCGAGAATTAGCGTTCCAATTAATCTTAAACCCTACTAGGGATTGAAACAACAGCTATCCGGGAAGGAATTGATCTAGTAGGTGTTCCAATTAATCTTAAACCCTACTAGGGATTGAAACCTGGCCACGGGGGGTACGGGGGGATCGAACTTCGTTCCAATTAATCTTAAACCCTACTAGGGATTGAAACTAAGATAAATGCGACAAATCACGGCAATATTCAAGTTCCAATTAATCTTAAACCCTACTAGGGATTGAAACTTACTTTGAGGCAGATCCCAAGAATTTGCAAAAAGTTCCAATTAATCTTAAACCCTATTAGGGATTGAAACAGGATAAAGCCGAAGATATAGCACTGACTCCAGACGTTCCAATTAATCTTAAACCCTATTAGGGATTGAAACTAAAGTCGCTGCAAATTCCTTCATTTTTTCCTCTCCTGTTCCAATTAATCTTAAACCCTATTAGGGATTGAAACCACATTGCAAGAATTGATTAAGTTTGATCTGATTGTTCCAATTAATCTTAAACCCTATTAGGGATTGAAACTTAGTTGTTCGACTGCCGGCACAACTGGAACCCCAAGTTCCAATTAATCTTAAACCCTATTAGGGATTGAAACCGGCTCCCCCGCTATGTCTCCCCCCCGTCCACACGTTCCAATTAATCTTAAACCCTACTAGGGATTGAAACTAGCCTTAGACGATCGATCAAGTGGTTCATCTGTACGGTTCCAATTAATCTTAAACCCTACTAGGGATTGAAACATTTATGGTAAAAATTAACGAGAATGTTGTCCGGGTGTTCCAATTAATCTTAAACCCTACTAGGGATTGAAACAACTTTTTGCCACTAAATACGGTGCTAGTTTCCTCGTTCCAATTAATCTTAAACCCTACTAGGGATTGAAACCGGGTCGCTGGATTATAAGCATTGGTGCCTAGTCTGTTCCAATTAATCTTAAACCCTACTAGGGATTGAAACTTCCCGTCTGAAACCATTATCTCTGATTTCTTAAGGTTCCAATTAATCTTAAACCCTACTAGGGATTGAAACTGATCAAGTTTGTTTCGTGAACGTGAATAGTTTGAGTTCCAATTAATCTTAAACCCTACTAGGGATTGAAACTAGGTATTCGCTAGACAGAGAGAACTGTAAATTATTGTTCCAATTAATCTTAAACCCTACTAGGGATTGAAACTTACAGTTCCGTAAATCCAAACTCGGCTAATTTTGTTCCAATTAATCTTAAACCCTACTAGGGATTGAAACTAAAAATTTAAGTACCACAGAGTCTATCAGTTTGGTTCCAATTAATCTTAAACCCTACTAGGGATTGAAACCATTAAAAAGGAGATGCACATTTTTAACGCTTTCCCCGTTCCAATTAATCTTAAACCCTACTAGGGATTGAAACCGCCCTTTTTTTACCATGAAAGGAAAATTTTTAGAGTTCCAATTAATCTTAAACCCTACTAGGGATTGAAACGTAAACTCTATTTCTGGCCGATTCCAGAAATAAGGTTCCAATTAATCTTAAACCCTACTAGGGATTGAAACCTCGTTGTGGAAACCGCCGATTTCTCGACCTTCTTGTTCCAATTAATCTTAAACCCTACTAGGGATTGAAACGTAAGTAAGGCTTTCAATTCCCGATCCAACGCTTGTTCCAATTAATCTTAAACCCTACTAGGGATTGAAACCAATCAATTATCGAAGGCGATAGAGGAGCGGATGTTCCAATTAATCTTAAACCCTATTAGGGATTGAAACAGGAATCGATCAAGCTAATATTTCTCGATCACTACAGGTTCCAATTAATCTTAAACCCTATTAGGGATTGAAACAGAGGCTTATTAAAGTGGCGGAAAATGCAGGTCTGTTCCAATTAATCTTAAACCCTATTAGGGATTGAAACAAAGGACTAAGATAGAACTATTTACCGGTGCAGCTGTTCCAATTAATCTTAAACCCTACTAGGGATTGAAACTTGATCGGACTTGGTTTGAGATTCTCGATAAAGGTTCCAATTAATCTTAAACCCTACTAGGGATTGAAACAAAAAAAAGAGGTGGCGACCTACGGGGAACCTCCGCTTGTTCCAATTAATCTTAAACCCTACTAGGGATTGAAACCGGACCAATCGGCGATCAGAAGCAGCAGATAATCGTTCCAATTAATCTTAAACCCTACTAGGGATTGAAACTAAATACTCGATAAATATAAGTAATTCTTATAATGTTCCAATTAATCTTAAACCCTACTAGGGATTGAAACCCAATTAATAGCGGTTCCCATAAATTTACTCCTTTTGTTCCAATTAATCTTAAACCCTACTAGGGATTGAAACAGGAAATAATAGCAAGCGCTCGATCAATTATTGGCGTTCCAATTAATCTTAAACCCTACTAGGGATTGAAACAAGAGCCATCGTAACTCCCCCGATAGTTGATCCCGTTCCAATTAATCTTAAACCCTACTAGGGATTGAAACTTTTCCTTCCAAGAATAAAGCCGAGGATAGTGAGGGTTCCAATTAATCTTAAACCCTACTAGGGATTGAAACGATTCTAAGATAGAGATTACCTGCTTATCTGTTAGTTGTTCCAATTAATCTTAAACCCTACTAGGGATTGAAACACGGTTATCAATTGTCGATTTAAAAGATAAAACTGTTCCAATTAATCTTAAACCCTACTAGGGATTGAAACCAAAAAAATCTCATTAGCTCTCCCTTTAAACTAATGTTCCAATTAATCTTAAACCCTACTAGGGATTGAAACCATTTAGTTTCCCTATCAATTCCCCTTTTGATTCGTTCCAATTAATCTTAAACCCTACTAGGGATTGAAACCGCAATTATTTAATCCTCTTATAGCCAATCCTTCTTGTTCCAATTAATCTTAAACCCTACTAGGGATTGAAACAGCGATAATACTATCGATTGGATGCCAGAACGCCCAGACGTTCCAATTAATCTTAAACCCTACTAGGGATTGAAACTGACTCTAAGATTTAAGCTAATTAACGTGGAAAGTTCCAATTAATCTTAAACCCTACTAGGGATTGAAACCAATCTCATGCAGATTGGGGATGGGAGCCTGATCGGTTCCAATTAATCTTAAACCCTACTAGGGATTGAAACCCTAGCGCCGGGACCGCATCCGCATCCGGGATTTGTTCCAATTAATCTTAAACCCTACTAGGGATTGAAACATAGCGACATATTATTACAGGGTGATGATGCTGAGTTCCAATTAATCTTAAACCCTACTAGGGATTGAAACAAGCTGAGTTTTATTAGCATGGGTATGGCTATTATTCACAGCCGGTTCCAATTAATCTTAAACCCTACTAGGGATTGAAACCGAGAATGGCTGATTTAAGAGTTTTATGCTTAGCAGCCACGCCCGCCTGATTGGTGATTCCCACTATAGTCCAGTTCCAATTAATCTTAAACCCTACTAGGGATTGAAACTTATAAGGCCACTATAGTAGCCTTTTGTACTTAATCGTTCCAATTAATCTTAAACCCTACTAGGGATTGAAACTTCTCCCCAGCAATCACCTTTTCCTTTTCCCGATAGTTCCAATTAATCTTAAACCCTACTAGGGATTGAAACCCCTGCAAAAAAATCCGGCAAGAAGATCGAGAGTGTTCCAATTAATCTTAAACCCTACTAGGGATTGAAACAGTCTGACACCGTGCGATCACCTGCTGTATGCAATGTTCCAATTAATCTTAAACCCTACTAGGGATTGAAACTGCAATCTGCATACAATTCAAAAAATCCCAGAACCTTGTTCCAATTAATCTTAAACCCTACTAGGGATTGAAACATTTCATTCTGGAACGCCTGATAATTAGCATTTAGGTTCCAATTAATCTTAAACCCTACTAGGGATTGAAACGTTTGCTTCGCTGAATTGGGAGGCTAGTCTGCCTGGTTCCAATTAATCTTAAACCCTACTAGGGATTGAAACTTTACAGCATCCTAATGAGATTTGGGAACTAGACGGTTCCAATTAATCTTAAACCCTACTAGGGATTGAAACTCACATTCACCACCACCCCCGACAAAGAAACCCAGGTTCCAATTAATCTTAAACCCTACTAGGGATTGAAACCTCTTGGAAATGGCCAAGGACAGGGAGTTAAATCTAGTTCCAATTAATCTTAAACCCTACTAGGGATTGAAACTTACAGTTCCGTAAATCCAAACTCGGCTAATTTTGTTCCAATTAATCTTAAACCCTACTAGGGATTGAAACTTCGGTAGAAAGTATCAGCAGGATAGGCGATTAAAGTTCCAATTAATCTTAAACCCTACTAGGGATTGAAACGTAGAAATTACTTTGCCTAATGGTGAAAAATTACAGTTCCAATTAATCTTAAACCCTATTAGGGATTGAAACTTCTTTATTGTATAAATATTCATACTTAACGTCAGTTCGGGATAAGGGAGGAAAGAAAAGGCGGGGGCTAGTAAGCTGAAAAATATATAAACTCAGCACCCCCAACCCATCTATGTCTAGTCTAGAAGCTCTTTTCTGTCATGTCGACGACGGATGCCGTGTA
>NZ_JASJFG010000385.1:0-1737 GCF_030065375.1 Microcystis sp. M49636_WE2
ATTTTTTGTTCTGCTAATAATCTTTCCAGACGCTGTAATTGCAGACGAACAATGTAACGCAATTCTTCTTTTTTCAGGGTATGGAAAATAATTAAATCGTCGATACGATTCAAAAATTCGGGACGAAAATGACTCCGCAAAGCTGTTAAAACCCGTTTCCGCATCTCCTCATAATCGGCATCTTCGGAAACATTTAAAATATGGTCACTGCCAATATTACTGGTCATGACGATAATCGTATTCCGAAAATCCACCACTCGCCCCTGAGAGTCGGTAATGCGCCCATCGTCAAGCACTTGTAATAAAATGTTAAAAACATCCCGATGGGCCTTCTCCACTTCATCCAATAAAACCACCGAATAGGGACGACGACGCACCGCTTCCGATAGTTGTCCCCCTTCCTCGTAACCCACATAACCCGGAGGAGCGCCGATTAACCGCGAAACCGCGTGTTTTTCCATGTATTCCGACATATCGATGCGAACCATGGCTTCTTCTGAGTCGAACAGTAACCCCGCCAAGGCCCGCGCTAACTCGGTTTTACCCACTCCTGTGGGTCCCATAAATAGGAATGAACCAATCGGACGGGAGGGATCTTTCATTCCCGCGCGTGCGCGTCGAATCGCCGCTGCTACTGCCGTGACCGCTTCATTTTGTCCGACAACTTTTTTCTGTAAATGAGACTCTAATTCTAATAATTTTTGTCGTTCCGATTCCATTAAACGATTGACGGGAATTCCTGTCCAACGGGCAACTATTTCGGCGATATCAGCATCAGTTACCTGTTGTCTTAACAGGGTCGAACCTGCCGCTTGAATAGTTTCTAGTTCTTTTTCTTTTGCTTCTAATTCCCCTTGTAAAATTTCTAGTTTGCCATACTTTAATTGGGCCGCTTTATTGAGATCATAAGCACGTTCGGCCTGTTCCACCTGTAGGCGCAATTGTTCTTCTTCCTCTCGTAATAATTTAATTTCCTCGGCGATATGTTTTTCCGTTTGCCATTGGTCAGCGAGAGGCTTTTGTTTACTTTCTAATTCCTCAATTTCTTCGATAATTCTTTCTAAACGCTCTTGAAAAGCTCGATCTTTTTTCTCCTCTTTTTCTAAGGAGAATTTTTCCATTTGTAACTGCATTAAGCGACGATCTATCATTTCCAAATCGGCGGGTTTAGTGGTACTTTCTACCTCTAATTTGGCCGCCGCTTCATCGACTAAATCGATCGCTTTATCCGGTAAAAAACGATCGCTAATATAACGATGGGATAGGGTAGCTGCTGCCACTAGGGCCGAATCGGTAATTGTCACCCCATGATGCAGCTCATAACGTTCTTTTAAACCCCGGAGAATTGAGATAGTATCCTCCACGGAAGGTTCCTTAATATAAACCTGTTGAAAACGTCTTTCTAAAGCGGGGTCTTTTTCAATATGATTGCGATATTCATCTAAAGTTGTCGCCCCAATACAGCGCAATTCCCCCCGAGCTAACATAGGTTTTAATAGGTTGCCTGCATCCATCGATCCCCCTTCCCTAGAACCCGCACCGACAACGGTATGCAGTTCATCGATAAAGAGAATAATTCGCCCTTCTGATTGGGTAACTTCTTTCATGACTGACCGCAATCTTTCCTCGAATTCGCCTCGATATTTTGCCCCAGCGATTAAACTTCCCATATCGAGGGAAATTAACTGACGATTTTTCAAAGATTCGGGAACATCTCCGTTAACAATCCTTTGGGCC
>NZ_JASJFG010000327.1:0-9291 GCF_030065375.1 Microcystis sp. M49636_WE2
AAAAGGCAGTATATACCTCGTTTTGACCAACGCTCACGTTACCCGCGGCGCGACCACCCTACAGATCCAAACCCACGACGGCCAAACCCGCACAGCCTCGATCGCGCCGAATTCCCTTTTAAAAGATAAGGATCTGGCCCTAGTGGAGTTTAGCGATACTAGGAATTATCCGATCGCCACCATCGCGGAGTTTACCCCCAATCAAGACAGGATCGGTTTAGAAGTGGTGGCCGCGGGATATGTTGCCGAAACGGGACAGTATCGGACAACAAAGGGAACCCTCGAACAGGTGAGCGATCGACCCCTCCGGGATGGCTACAGCGTCGGTTATAGTGGCGATATCGTGCAGGGAATGAGTGGCGGCGGCATTTTTGTCGATGGGGAGTTAATCGGCATTAACGGGCGATCGGCCCATCCGATTCTCTCTAACTACATCGACGAAGACGGTACGAAACCCACAGACGCAGAAATCCAACAGATGAGAGCGGTTAACTGGGGCATTCCCCTTCATACCCTATTAACCTACATCCGGCCCGAAATCCTCAGCGCCTATAACCTGCCCCTACCGCAGGTGAACCCCGATATAGAAACCACCGCCTATACTGGCTATATCGCCGAATTAGAAACAAAAGCCAAGGGTTTCACCGTGCGGATTGATAGTAGCAGTAAAGCCAATGGAAGTGGCGTAATTATTGCTAAAAAAGGCAATATTTACACGGTTTTAACCGCAGACCATGTATTATGTGAGAAGAAGGAAGAAAGTCAAGATGCTGCAAGTGAACCTTGTCCCGATCACACCTACACCGTCGTCACCAGCGACGGCAAAACTCGAAACATCGAGAAAAGCACCATCATCCGGCAGGAAGGGGTAGATTTAGCAGTCTTTCAGTTTGAAAGCCTGGACAATTATCCCGTTGCGGAAATAGCGAATTATAACCCAAATACCGGTGATTTTGTTTTTGCGGCAGGCTTCCCAAAAATTGGCCAAAATCCCTCGAAATGGTTGTTTAGTGGCGGTATAATTAACGATAAAGAACAGGGATTACTACAAACCCGCCAAAGTCCTTTAAGGAATAAACAAGGGGGAACATTACAAAGTGTTGCTTCTTTAACCGAAGGCTATGAATTAGTTTATACCAGCATCACATTTGGGGGCATGAGTGGCGGTGCAGTCTTAGACTCTCAGGGGAGAGTAATAGGGATTCATGGACGTTCAGAAGGAGCAGGGGGAGGGAAAATTCAGTTAGGGTATAGTTTGGGGATTCCCGTTAGCACTTTTATCGGATTGCAAGAAAGATTGAAGGTAAAACCGCAATTATTAACCACTGCTCAACCCCAAGTTAGTCAGCAACAACAACAAGAAATTATTCAAGCGATTACTGGTGTTATTGTTCCTAATACCAATGCGAAGGCGGATATTTGGATAGAAAGGGGAGGACAATTATGGCGGTTATTCAGGTTTGAGGAAGCAATTAAAGCCTTTGATGAAGCGATTAAGCAAAATGACCCCGATAATGTCTATTTAGCGTGGTATGGGAAGGGATTAGCGTTATTTGAATTACGCGAACATCAACCAGCTATGGAAGCTTTGCAACAAGCGATTAATACCTTACCTAAACGGGAAGATTTAAAGAAGTTTCACAGTAGTATTTTACAACGGCAAAGTGTATTTTATCGCTTTTTAGGTGACTTCTCAACAAGTGCTGGTAGAGAAAGAGAAGCCAGAGAAAATTATGAGCAAGCATTAACGGTGATTAATCAGGCGATTTCTCTGCTTCCCAATAACCCCAATTACTATAACGAGAAATGCGGAGTATTAAGTGAATTAAAACGCTATGATGAGGGATTAGCGGCGATTAATCAGGCAATTGATCTCGCTCCCCGTGCTGCTTGGTATGGCAATCGAGGGAATATTTACATTAACCAACAAAAATACGAATTAGCTTTAGCTGACTACAACAAAGCTATTCTACTTAATCCTAATTTAGCTGGGGCTTACTACAATCGGGGGGTTCTTTACCGTCTCCAAGAAAAATACGATTTAGCTTTAGCTGACTGGAACAAAGCTATTGAAATTAATCCTAATTTTGCTGAGGCTTACGTCAATCGGGGGGCTCTTTACTATGACTTGCAGAAATACGAATTAGCTTTAGCTGACTGGAACAAAGCTATTAAAATTAATCCTAATTTGGCTCAAGCTTACTACAATCGGGGGCTTCTTTACCATAACCAGCAGAAATACGAATTAGCTTTAGCTGACTACAACAAAGCTATTGACATTAATCCTAATTATGCTTTGGCTTACAACAATCGAGGGAATCTTTACAAAAACTTGCAGAAATACGAATTAGCCCTCTCTGACTACAGCAAAGCTATTAAAATTAATCCTAATGATGCTGATGCTTACTACAATCGGGGGGTTCTTTACTCTGACTTGCAGAAATACGATTTAGCCCTCTCTGACTACGACAAAGCTATTGAAATTAATCCTAATTATGCTGAGGCTTACGTCAATCGGGGGGTTCTTTACCGTCTCCAAGAAAAATACGAATTAGCTTTAGCTGACTACGACAAAGCTATTGAAATTAATCGTAATGATGCTGTGGCTTACTACAATCGGGGGGTTCTTTACTCTTACCAACAAAAATATGAATTAGCTTTAGCTGACTACAACCAAGCTATTAGAATTAATCCTAATTATGCTAATGCTTACTACAATCGGGGGGTTCTTTACTATAACTTGCAGAAATACGATTTAGCCCTCTCTGACTTCAGCAAAGCCATTGAAATTAATCCTAATTTGGCTCAAGCTTACTTAGGTCGTGGTGGTTTATATGCCATATTACGACAAACCGAAAAAGCAAAAATTGATCTACAACAAGCAGCCATATTATTCCTCCAACAGAATAATATGGCTGCTTATGAAAAGGTGATGCAGATTTTACAACAATTAGGGGGGTGAGTTTCGTAGGTTGGGTTGAGCGAATAAATATGTTAAAGAAAACCTCTCAATTCTCAGGAAAAGCGAAACCCAACAGCCAACACCTAAATCTGTCTGAATCTTTTTGTTGGGTTTCCTTGGGTTTATTGTTGGGTTTCCTTACGTCAATCCAATCGACTTTAGCTAGTAGGAGGAAATAAAACTGGCGATAAAAGATGGTATGAAAAAAACATTCCCATCGCCGAAAAAAGATTTGAAGCCTATTTAAAAACCTTAACGGAGCAAAATCTATGATTACCTTTGATGAAGAAATGGATAAACTGCCCTCTGAAAGAAGGGCAAAAATTGAAGCTAAAACCCAAGAGCTTTTACAAGAAATGCAAATCATTGATGAACTTCTTCAACGCCTAGGACTTGCTTCAGAAGAAATCACGGAAAGCGAAAGTGAACAGCCCTGTTTCTCAGCAAAATCGGATGATTTAAAACAACATCTTACCCTAGAAAATTTAACCCGTATGATGAGGGAATTAGGGGGAGAATGGGAACTTACCCTTAAATTTCCTGAGCAACAAGTGATTAAATTAAGTAGTGAGCGCCCGTAGTTTTTAGGTTGGGTTGAGGGAATAAATATGTTAAAGAAAACCTCTCAATTCTCAGGAAAAGCGCAACCCAACACCCAACACCTAAATCCGTCTGAATTTTTTTGTTGGGTTTCCTTGGTTCAACCCAATCGACGGTAATTCTATTCCTGTTAATAAAGGAGCAGAAGTCAAAATTATTCGTTATGTGGCTTAAAAATTAGCAGCCCATTTAAAAATCTTAACGGAGGAAAATTAATGATTAACTTAGAACAAATTCAAGAAGATATTAACCAATTACCTGAAGAAGCACAAAACTTACTGATTGATTTTATTGAGTTATTAAAAAAACGCTATTCCTTGGCAAAAAAGCCAGAGATTGCAGCAAAAATAAACCCTGAAGCTCAAAGTACCCTAGACATTTTAAAAGAATCTGGATTAATCGGTTGTATTAGTGCAGAATCCGACCTTTCTACTAATTATAAATCTGTTCTCAAAGAAGGATTAAAAGCTAAATATGATCATCGTTGATACCGGATTCTGGGTGGCTTTATTTAACAATAAAGATCAATATCATCTAATAGCACAGCAAACCTTAGCACAGTATTCTTCTCAACCACTAATTACAACTTGGTGTGTTTTAACAGAAAGTTGTAATCTTCTTTTACAACGTTCTCCAAATCTCTATACAGGAGTTGAAAAACAAATAAAATTAATGAACGTATTTGAGAGACATCCCCAAAAATTTCTATTATTTCACCTTGAAAATACTCATCTAAGTAGCTGGTTATAATTAAATTAAAAATGGATTTTAGGTTCGATCCCCCCTGCCCCCCTTGATAAGGGGGGTGCCGATCCCCCCTTAATCCCCCCTTGATAAGGGGGGTGCGGATCCGCCCTGCCCCCCTTGATAAGGGGGGTGTCTGATAATTTTTAACGCCTACCTACTTAGAAAGAATTCAAGACCTTATGAAACAATATCAAAGTCTGCCAATGGACTTAGCCGATGCCTCTCTATTTATCTTAGCAGAAGAGTTAGGAAATGGACGTATCTTATCAATTGATAATCGAGATTTTAATACCTATCGCTGGAAAAATAAAAAACCCTTTATTAATCTTTTCCCAAATTTCTAGTTAATCAGTAGTCCGTAGATTGGTTTGAGCGAATAAATATGTTAAAGAAAACCTCTCAATTCTCAGGGAAAGCGCAACCCAACACCCAACACCTAAATCTGTCTGAATCTTTTTGTTGGGTTTCCTTGGGTCAACCCAACGGACGATAATTGCTATGATTACTATAGGATTTAAAAAAGTAAGTTGAGGTAAACTATGAAAACTCTATCATTTAAAGACATCCAATTTATTATCGAAGCTCTCGAATCCCTTCTCAAAAATTATAGTGACCGTATTCAACAAATAGAAGCTCTCGAAAACTATGAAGATGAAATTTCGGACTTAAGTAATGATTCTTTATTTTTACAAGAATTAATTACTGATTTACAAAATCAACAAACACAAGAATTGGCTCTACTTGTGCCTGAATTTGATTTTAAAAAAATGCCTTTACAAACATTAATTAAACAAGGAAAAAACCTGTCAATTGAGGAAAAATTAATCTTATTGGAATCTCTAACTTCATCAATCCGCGAAGAATATAATCTAATGCGAACCTGAAATGAGAAATCAATGATTACTTATTTAGCCACCGTTCATAAAGTCCGTAGTCGTGGTCTTTTATATGCAAAATTAAAACAAACCGAAAAAGCAAAAATTGATCTATAACAAGCAGCTATATTATTCTACCAACAGAATAATATGGCAACTGATGAAAAGGTGATGCAATTTTTGCAGCAATTAGGGCAATAAGTGGGGGGGTGAGTTATCAGTATTTAGTTTTTTCTAGTCTAGTCTGTTAATTGTTCATTAAAAACCTTCGGGATGGATGTTAAGTAGCTGGTTATAATTAAATTAAAAATAGATTTTAGGTTCGATCCCCCCTGCCCCCCTTGATAAGGGGGGTGCCGATCCCCCCTTAATCCCCCCTTGATAAGGGGGGTGTCTGATAATTTTTAACGCCTACCTACTTATTTTATGACCCTAAAACAACTCATACAAGACAAACGAGAGGATATCCTAAAAATTGCTACCAAACATGGTGCTTTTAATGTGCGTGTATTTGGTTCCGTTGCTAGAGGTGAGGAAACCGAAAATAGTGATATTGATTTTTTAATTGATTATGATTTAGCTAAAACATCCCCTTGGTTTCCAGGTGGATTATTAGTTGATTTAGAGGCTCTCTTAGGGTGTAAAGTGGATATAGTAACTGAAAAAAGCCTTCATCATCTAATTAAACAGCGAATCTTAAAGGAGGCAATTAAGTTATGAATGAAGATCAAGTTTATCTTGAATACATTTTAGACTGTATTGATAAAATTAAGGAGTATTCCCAAGGAGGAAAACAGGAGTTTTTTGCTAATTCAATGATCAGCGATGCTATCATTAGACGCTTACAAACTTTGGCAGAATCAACTCAACGGCTTTCGGAGGAATTAAAGGCAAATATTCCTGATGTTGACTGGCGTAATATTTCTGGTTTTAGGAATATTTTAGTACATGATTATTTAGGGGGAATTGACCTACTTAAGATGAGGAATTTTTTCTCGTCGGTTTCTGGTGCGAAGAATGGAGTTGAAGACGATTACCTGTCCAACTCGATCCTAGTCCCTTGGCAGAGTGACTGACGGATAAGCTCGATCTGTTTGCAGATTTGGCCGGTTTTCTCGTCGCTAGTCATTCAATGATCAATGGGGAAAGATTAAGCCTACCTAATTTTAACTATCTTCTCTCCTCCCTAATCAAACAATGCCTACCATGACCTTAGTGTTACCAATGGTGTATCTACTGGTGATCTACCTCTTACTATCGATCGCAAAAAAGCTAAAATCAACTCCTAATCAGTGATCAGTTATCAGTGGGGAGATAGGAGTCGGTCGTCAGGAGATGGGGGCAAGGATCTGGTTTCCTTTTGCCTTCTGCCTTTTCTAACTGATTACTGCTCACTGAAAAAGGCTAACGGTTATAAAACAGGGACGGGTAAATAAACCTTTTCTACCGTAGGAGAAAAACCTAGCCATTGACGAGATAAACGGGCAAAAGTATCAGGATCACCGCTAACTGCGAAGTTAGTAGGTAGGGGTATTTCGGGATTTTTTATACCTAATAATTCTAGCTCTTTTTCCGCCGCTCGGACAACGGAAGCGGCGGGATCTACCAAGCGCACGGAACTAGGTAAAAGACGACGTAAAACCGGGGAAAGATGGCGATAATGGGTACAACCATAGACCAGAGTATCAATATTTTCTGCGAGTAAAGGCTGAAGATATTCCCTAGCCACTTGCGTGGTGTAGGGGTCAAAAATGCGGTTAGCCTCGATCAAAGGTACAAACTCAGGACAGGGAATTTGCCAAACTTGGGCAGTAGGATCGATTTCTTGAATTGCCTGTTTATAGGCATTACTTTTAGCCGTAGCCGGGGTAGAAATCACACCAATGCGCTTTCCTTGTTTAACGGCAGTTTTTGCCCCGGGCAAAATTACCCCCAAAATCGGTAAATCTTTAAATTCGGCCCGTACTTCTTCTAAAGCCAAGGCGGAACTGGTATTACAGGCCATAATCACCATTTTCACCCGGCGCTCACCCATCCAAGTGAGAATTTCCCGGACAAATTCGATAATTTCCCCTTTAGAACGGGTTCCGTAAGGAAGTCTAGCGGTATCAGCGAAATAGAGAATTGATTCTTGGGGCAGTTGTTTATACAACTCCCTTAAAACGGTCAGTCCACCCACACCACTATCAAACACACCAATCGGACTAAGTTGTGATTCTCTCATAGATATCGAGGAAAACGCTGATCTAAAGTAGCTTTATTTGATGATATTAAAACACGGATTTTTTGATTGGTAAACTAATGCTCCAATCATTTAATCATTAACGGAGATTTCGTTGAATATATTCAATAATCCCCCCAGCGATCGCCGCCGCCATTTGTCGTTGAAAGTTGGCATTGGCTAATTTAGCAGCATCCTCAGCGCCAGTAACGTAACCCACTTCCACGAGGGTAGAGGGCATTTTCGAGGTTCTCAGCACATAGAAACGGGCCCGACGCACCCCCCGATCGCGCATATCGACACTGCGGACAATATTGCGATGGATGGTATCCGATAAACGGCGATCGCCGAAGTAATACACCTCTATGCCATTGACATCCGGTCGTGCTTTCCCCATAGAGTTAGCGTGGATACTGACAAATAGATCGGCATCGATCCGGTTAGCTAGATCCGTGCGCCCTTGCAGGGTGACAAAAAAATCGCTATCCCTAGTTAGACGCACATCGATGCCCTGTTGTTGCAGGATGCGGGTAACTTCTAGGGAAATGGGCAGAATTACGTTTTTTTCCTGAAGGCCACCAATTCCGATCGCCCCCGGATCCTTACCACCGTGGCCCGGATCGATCACCACCAGAAAGCGGCTATTGCGTTGTCGGGGGGGATTAGGAGTGGGGTCAGAGGGGCGCGGAGGTGGGTTAAATTGCCCCGTATCTGGGGGTAAAGGGACAGGTATAGTGGTGGAGTCAGGAACCTGGGAAACGGGGCTAGAATTGCGGGAGGACAGCAATTCTAGGGCTAGGGTTTGATTGCCCGTTTGAGTTAATTGTCCCAGTTGAAAACCCGCGGCCGTCTGTACCAAAATCAGCACCTTATTGACACTTTCCTGACGTACCCGCAATTGATAGATGGGACTATTGCGACCAAAGCGCGGACCGCGAAAAGACTCGGCTAACTTAGCATTTTCGATGCGTAGTTCATAGACACCATCCCGGTTAACAATGCCGTTAGCTTTTAGGGGTAAATCCGCGCGAATTAAGAGGCGATCGTTATTACCTGCCAGATCGATCGAGGAGATCGTGGCCAAACGACTGCTAGAAGGGGGATTATTGGCAGTTTTCGCGGGGGGATTATTGGGACGGGGAGTGGGATTAGTGGCCTGAGTCGGGGGAGGTGAGGAGATATTATCCACGGAACTCAGACCGCCCCTAGGCAGTAAAACCAAGCCACCAAAACGACTATAGAGAGCTTGCCAATCGGGGCTATCTTTATTAACGCTTAGGGAAATCTTAGCCCGTTGATTGGCAGTCTGACTGAATTGAATATCACCGACCCCATAGCGATTGACAGGGATAGTTTGACCGGTGAGACTACCGGGTAAAGTGGCCCCGGGTAATTCAAATTCGATTTTTTTGCCGTCGCGGCTGCGTTGACTGCGGATCGATCGATCATCACCATTTTGCTCTAAACGGACAAAAAGACCATTGCGAGTGATCTGAAAATCATCGTTGTTGTCGGTCTGGCTAACTGGAGGTGGGGGAGTGGGACGGGTGGAACCGCGATCGGGGGGAGGTGTGGGGTCAGGGGTGACGGGTGGTTGCGTTTCCTCCCGAATCGGTTGGGGTTCTGGCAATTCCACTGTCCATTGGGTGGGCGAAATTCCGCGAATTTTTACCTGTTGAGGATCAAAGGTGTAGCCGGGGGCCAATTCAATCACTAAACGGGTAGTTTCCGCATCAAATTGACCAATACGGACACTTCTGACGATATTGCCAATGGGCCGGTTAATATTGGGTTGCCCTAACTTGATCCCGGGCAGATCGATCACGATCCTGGTGGGGTTAGTGATCATTTGCGCTCGCGGTTGCACTCGATTGTCGGTGGTGAAC
>NZ_JASJFG010000274.1:0-5313 GCF_030065375.1 Microcystis sp. M49636_WE2
CCCAAGATAATCAAACTCCCTACGCTCAAATGTTAGTCGAGTTTTCTCCCAATCGTGCCGAGGCAACCCCGACTAATTTAAGGGCCGTAGCTTGGGGAAATTTGGCCTCAGAAGTCGCTCAGAACTATAATGAAGGCGATCGGGTAATTTTAGAAGGTCGTCTCTCCATGCAGACGATCGATCGTCCCGAAGGTTTTAAGGAAAAACGGGCCGAATTAGTCATTAGTCATCTCTATCATCTTGACGGCAGCGTGAGTAGCGGTGAAATGACGGCCCCGACTCCGGAAAAAGTCGTGCCAGTCAATACCCACAAATCGAATAAAACCGAGGTGGAGAAACCCGTCGCACCTGTCTCCACCGGGGATTTTGAATATGACGCATCCTATGAACTTTCTAATCCTTCCGCTTGGCAACCTAGCGACACATCGGTGGAGGAAAATTTAGACGATATTCCTTTCTAATCACCCCGACAGAATTAATTACAGATATTTTTCCCTTTTTTGTTCTGGTTTTCCCTCTTTCCAGAGTGTGAATTTAACTTTGTCATTCCTGAAATGGCACTGGTTCAGCCGCTACTGTGGGGAGGGCCAACATGGTCGAGAAGACTTGGGGCAGCAAGTCCAGTCGCCCAATGGGTTCTGGCCTAATCAAGCAAGTGCTGTTGGTGACAGCATCCCTAATCAACAGTCCATCTCTCGTTCTAATTGTTCAGGGGGATAGTCGATGACCGCTTCGGTTCTGAAGAAGGTACTGCCGAAGACATTGCGGATCAGACCGCCCGATCAAGTCCCGCAAGTACATCCCCAAAAAGAAGGTGACCGCCATCCAAGACCTGCAAATCCGGAACTCTTGTACTGTGCAGATTTTGCGGATTTTGAGTTAGTGGGGTTCTCATTCTTGAGGAGCGATCGCTACTTCGGGGATGCTGCGAGCCTTTGTTAACTAAGGCAGGAGGCAGAGGGCAGGAGGCCGTTTTTGTAACAGGGGTTTATCGATCTTCTGGAACTCTGGCAAAAATCTTACAGTCCCTCAAGTCTGGCTCTCTTATGGGGTAAGCCTTCAAGCAAGTGCTAACTAACAGAAACCCGAAATTTGAGTTTTTATTAGAAAAAAAGTTAGCATTCGCTTGTCAAGCAAAGGTTTCATACCAAATCCGTTTTTAATAGTGTGATTAAATCCCAAGTTATGGATTGTTTCTCCCTGCTCCCCACTTTCCCATACCTTTTAAACAGGATTTAGTATTATGCCCCGCTCCAAAAACTTTTCGCCTTAAAAGGCGAGGTTTTAGACCCGATTTTTTCGATAAAGTATTGATCAATAGCCTTTGAGATGCGCTTAAACTACCCCTTCTTTCTGGGAGAATTTAGAAATGCTTCAGAAAAAAAAATTATCGATTTTTAATAGACAGAAACAAAACAAGCACTTTTGGATAATAAAAATGGCAATCATTTTTATTACATCGCTACTCTTGATACAGACTATCTCGTTCTATAGCTCTGTTTATGCTCAATCATCTCTTATTTCACTCGAAATTTTACCCACATCGGTGGAGCTGCCGATTTCAAATGAGGAAGCAAAGGTACTTATTATTATTCGCAACACTTCAACAAAAGATAGACTTCAGGAAATTAAACTGGCTGATTGGTGGTTGAGTAGTATCGACGACAACAACCTTTCTATAAATATAAATGGCGATAAAAAAGAAAATATAAAAACTGTGGACAGTCTCCCACCAGGAGGAGAATTTACCTGGACTGTTAAACTTTCCCAGAAAAATTCAGAACCAATTATTGGGAAGGTTTATTTTCAAATTGATTACCAAAACAAAGCAGGTATTTCCAAGGTTGCTAACGCAGTCCTTGAAGTGAAGAGCCAGACACCTAAAAAAGCCGAAGAAATTGTTGATATAGAAATCAAAACCACTCTGGAGACATTGAATGAGAATCGCTCTGCCTTGGCTTATTTAATCATTAAAAATAAGGCTTATTTTCCGATCACTATAGAAAAAGTTGTGTCATCTAAACCAAGTTTTATTTCATTCGAGAAAAATTTAAATCTTGAGAAAAGTTCCAATCAAAATGTCAACCCGACTCAATCTCCAACTGACAAAAAGTCTCCACCTAACAAAGCACCTATTCAACTACAAAATGGGGAAACAGTTATCAATCAAGATGTGGCCCCAAACACTAAATATAGCATTCCCATTAATATTAAAGCAGGACAACAGGTTAAACCGGGAAAACACACACTTTTATTTGACATTAAGCTTAAGTGGAAACAAGACGAAAAAGAGCAAACAGGGAACGTCATAGAAGAAAAGGAGGTTAATGTTGGGGTTTTTGGCGAATCTGCTATTCTAGAGCTTTTGAAAGTTCCTTCTCTCTTTATCCTTCCTGGATTCTTGGTGTTGATGACTATCAGGCAACTTTGGATCTGGCGTTTGTTTAGAGCTAATGATGAGGAGGCAGAGTTTCCACTCAATCCCGATCAGGTTGAGTTTTGGTTTTTTGGTGTCTTCATCTCGCTAACAATAGCATTTGTTTGTAATGTAATTCTAAAAAATAACTATCTAGAAGAATATGGAACGAATGATATCTTTTTCCTTTGGATATATTCGATAATTTTAGGACTAATTGTATACTCTATTTTGTCACTATGGCAAAATTGGTCGAAGCAGCAGATTACCCCAAATCCTGATGACGATCCGATCACGATTCTTGAAAAGCTTCACCGACGCAATCTGAATGCTTCTTTAGAGCCAGTGTCTGTTGCTGGGCAAGACCGAGATGGGTTTCTCGTAGCACAACCTAATTCGTCACTAGAAGGAACTCACTGGGTTATTCCTCCCATCGCACTAAAATATCGACCCGCCCGTCAACCTCTTACCGATCTTCCAGTGGAAGCAGGATTGATACCACGCATTAGTCAATGGGTGACAAGAAACATTATTCATATGATAATGGGTGCCCCAGAAACTAACTTTACTCACCTACAGAGAAACATCAACCAACAACGAGGGCGACAAGGACGTGCAGATGAACTCGCCAAGCTCCTTAAACAAGGTCAAGATAGTGACTTTCTAACAGTGAGTTGGCAAAATCTAGATTGGATTCAACGCCCCACCCAGTTCCCTCAGCCTGGCACTCAACTACAGCGGCATGAAGGAGCTGAACCATCGTCAATAGTTCAGATTGAAGATGTTTAGTTGTGAAAATCTTGGCAGATCCCGTGGATCTGCCTGTCAGCTTACCATACCCTCTCTACCGAGATTCGTCCGTTGTCTCCAGACAGAACGGTGTTAAGTAAACGACCTATCGACTTTTCTCCGTCTTGCATACGATATAATTATATTCTAACTTACCAGAGGGGGAAACGGCAAGTGATATCGATACCTTCAATAAAAAGACTGCGGCTTTCATTTATTTGGACAGAAACTTTTACCGATATTTTTACCATAGAGCAATCTTCTGCCCCCTTAGCGTTTGTCGGAAAATCTGATCTATACAAGCAGAATTTTCCTAATGGACTGCCCTGGTTACTAGGTAAAAACAGACACTACTTTTGGGGACACTATTTGAAAGATAATAATAGACCGCCAGTCCTCTTACAAAACATCAAACCAGACAGAGCTTGGAAACAACTCGTCCCCTTCCGTAGTAAGCAAAATTTACCTTCCGTTAGTACGCCACAATGTCGGATTCTTGTAGAGGCTTTTTATTATCCTTTTGGATTGGCTCTGGTCATTCATGCAGCATACTCTGGTTCATTCACTGCTCAACAAGTGATCGAAACTGCCTTCCGGATTAGACAAGATAATATATTCAGTATTCAATCTAATAACAATTGCAACCAAGAAGCCCAAAACATTTACCAACAATATCAGGGACAGACTCTAAGTCTAGATGAAGTAGCACAACTCTGCCTCAATACGATTCAGAAGGTAAATCTAGGTTTGGCTGATTTTCCTGAAAATGGCATACGCTCATTTGATCCCTTTACAGTATTTACCCCAGTACAGGGAGATGGCATCAATCCAGCGCAAAGCATTCAGAACAGTGAGATTCATCAAATGTTGGAAGCGGTCACGACATGGATGGAGCCAAGTTCAGAACAATTGCCAGACCTGAACGACACGAGTTTTCAATTCCCTGTCATCCATCCTTCCCAACAGGGAAGCTTAATCTATCACCAGAAACGGGGGCGGGCGGTCTGGTTTCCCATCCCCCTAACCGCTCACGGTAAGCGTAAGCGGCGCACCTTAAGTTGCTACCACAAGAATTTAGTTTTGACATCTCTACAGGTGGAAAGTCTGAGCAACCTCATGATTGTTGCTGCTGAAGATGAAGAACTCAGAAATCAGGGATTCTTGACACCTCCAATTTACGAGTTCTGTGCTCGTCGAGCAGCAGGGATTTTGGGGCAACTCTATGGATGTGTACAAACCTATACTTCCCCAAGTGCTAAAATTCAAATTGATGAAAATGACTGGAAGGATAGTATTAACACAGTTCGCTTAAAACTCGGGGTGGGTCATGAGGTTAACATAAGTAGTCATGCAAAATAAATTTCCTAGTGAAGAAAGGCAAAAGGCAAAAGGCAAAAGGCAAGAGGTGGTTAGATATGTGTAATTAATTTTGCTTAGGTACTTAGATAGACTTAACTCCTGATTTAATATACTTTTAAATCTACTTTAGACGGTCATAATCTGAGATTCATTAAACTTCTGAAATCCTAGAGTGAGCAAGGAATAAAGTTCTTTTTTATGTTTCAGATGGACATCATTCAGACATACATAAATAGCCGAAGAAAACTCAGAAAAGGTGTCATATTAAACGGCAACCAGCTAGAGAACTGGAATTTCACGGGCAAGCCATTAAGCATTAAAAGTATTGCTATAAAATGCTATGCAAGGATCACAGCCGAAAAAGCAAAACTAATGTTTTCCCTGTGTATGCGGTTTATTTGCTATATAAACATTTATTTTCGACCAATTTCCCAGCCTTTCAATTAAATTCAGATTAGGCGAATAATGCGGCAAATAGAGTAACTCTATTAACAAATAGAGCGTTTTTCAGTCTGCTGAGGTACAAAAGTTATGGGTTTTAGGCAAGAGGCAAAAGAGAAGAAAAATAGGTGTACCTCACTAGCTTAGGAAACGCTATATACCCCAAAATAGTCCTACTGATCAGTAATTTTACTTTCAGCGAGAATTTCTTGAAGGACGGGGGATAAATTGCTAGTTAAACGGCCGGATCGAATAAATTCAGCGTAGGTATCAGCTTCGATATCTAGGAGGGTTTCCCGAAGTTGTTC
>NZ_JASJFG010000378.1:0-5046 GCF_030065375.1 Microcystis sp. M49636_WE2
TCGCGTTTACTTGCCCGTAGATCGGGAAACGGGTAAAATGCGCGGTTTTGGTTTTGTGGAAATGTCCTCCGATGAGGAAGAAGCAAAAGCGATCGAAACTCTTGACGGGGCCGAATGGATGGGACGACAGATGAAAGTCAACAAAGCTCGTCCCAAGGAAGACAATTTCGGTGGTGGTGGCGGCGGTGAGCGCAAAAACTTCGGGCGCCGCGAACGTTAAACAGATTCTTGGAAAATTCCAGAAGCGGTTATTTCTGATAACCGCTTTCTTATCGATAATTAATAAATCTGCGTCTCTTTTCTAACATCCTAATACCCATTTTAAATGGGTAACAGCTATGAATGATCAATCCATTGCTCTGACCTCGTCCTCGATCGAGGATGAACCACTCCACCGCACATCGGAGCTGCCGATCTGGTTCGATAATTTCGCCAATCTGGCACAGGCCTACGAGGGGAGGCTCAACGAATCCGACCCCGTAATAGAGCCTAACGATCTTCGTCTGCATCTATTAACCACATTGCTCGGCACACCTCCGTCAGAGGCCTATTATCTCGTGCAGGGTTTAGCCCGGTGTCGGGAGGTAGAGGGCGATGTGTGCGAGTTCGGTGTGGCGCAGGGAGAAACCTCCGCGCTGATCGCCAATGAAATCGCTGGAACGGACAAGACCTTACATCTATTCGATTCCTTTGAAGGGTTGCCCGCCCCCTCGGAAAAAGATCGCTTGCTCCACGATATTTTCGATTTGGGGAATATGGAAGCCTATAGGGGAAAAATGCGATGCCGTGAGGGAATGGTTCTAGAGCGATTACGGAAGATTTCTTTTCCCGAACATCGCTATGTAATTCACAAAGGATTTTTCGATCGAATCCTCGAGGGAGCGGAAAATTTACCCGCGAGGGTTTCTTTCGCCTATGTGGATTTCGATCTGTACGAACCGATCAAACAGGTATTAGAGTTCCTCCACCCGCTCACCTCCCCTGGGGCGGTTATCATCGTCGATGATTACGGTTTCTTTTCTTCGGGCGTGAAGACGGCCGTAGATGAATTTATTCAAGATAAAAATGATCGGGAAAAGGTCTACGAGTACATGATCCCGGATACTCGATACGGACATTTCATCGTTTTGACGAAAAAAGGCTAACAGACGCAAAGATATCCGTTCGTCTGTACCCGTAAATTGCCTGTGAATATCCGATGTGTCGGGGGTAAATACAGAACCAAATCCTATTTAGGGTTGGCTGAATATCAGTTTAAGGCTTGCTATAAAATGGTTTTGGGACTTTTGCGGCTAAAAAAGTCCCAGAAACAAACGTTGAGAAATGGCAATGGGGACTCAAAACCCTTGCACTTTCGCTCTTCGATTGGGAAGGGTTCCACTTGCAGACGTGCGAGGTCATTCTGTTATTCTGACTTCCCCTCCCGACGACCGGCTACTGACGACCGACTCCTGACCCCAGCCTAGGAATTTTTCAGCATACCCTAGGTAGTTGGGGAATCTGTCACAACCAATCGATATTCCGACGCAACAAACGCACAAGCTCCCCGTCATCCCCTTAAACCGCCGTTTTCCGTGACTCAAGGATGGGGTGGAGAATTGTCCAGGCCAGGACGATAATTAAAGCCAAGATACCAAAACGAGCCATAGAACTAACTAACTGGTGCAAGGGGAACAAACGGCCTAAAAAGAAAGATAATGTCACCATAATCGTCGCCCACACCGTCGCTCCACCCAGATTACAGAGGAAAAAACGACCGTAGGGCATTCGGGCAATTCCCGCCATGGGACCTGCAAAGATTCTTAACAGGGCCACGAAGCGACCGAAAAAGACCGCCCGGGGTGCATTTTTACTAAATTGTTCCTTGGCTAATTCTAGTTTTTGGGGGGGAATCCGAAAGAATTTGCCAACTTTTAACAAAAACGGCCAACCCCCAGCGCGACCGAGCCAATAGCCAAAATTATCGCCTAAAACTGCTCCTGTAATTGCGCTGACTAAAACTAACCAATAGTTTAAATCACCACTACCGGCAAGGAAGCCGCCGACAATGGTGATGGTTTCTCCCGGGATGGGAATCCCCATATTTTCGAGGGTGATGCCGATAAATACTGCCCAGTATCCGTATTGGTGGGCGATTTCTTCAATATTTTCTAGGGATAATAGCTCTAGGGACATGGAGCGCTTTCTTAACAAAGGTTTACGAATATTCTAAGATATTTTTACAGGATTTAACCGTGGCTGAACATGACTTTTCCCAGTATTGATTTATTAGCAATTCGTCAGGGTGAGATAAAAGATTTAGCGGGCATGAATTTGGCAGGGGCTGATTTAGCGGGTGCAGACCTAGCAGGGGCGAATTTACGCGCAAATTTACGCGGTGCTGACCTGACTGGGGCAAATTTAAGGGGAGCAGATTTTCGTAATGCCGATTTACGCGGGGCAATTCTCCTCGATGCGATCGTGACCGGGGCAAGTTTGGCCGGGGCTTTTTTAGCCGGGGCGGTTTTTAATCATCTAGATTTGTCCGGGGCGGATTTTCGCGGTGTCGATGGCCGGGGAGTGAGTTTTGTCGGGGCGATTTTAACCCAAGCGGATTTTACTAGCGCTAATCTGTCCGGGGCAGATCTGTCGGCAACCGATTTAGAGGAAGCAATTTTTTTCGGGGCGATTTTACGCGGAACAAATTTTACTGATGCCAATCTTCTTTGTGCTAGTTTAGCCTCGGCAGTAACCACGGGGGCAATTTTCGATCGAGCTTGTTTAGAAGGGACAGGATTAACCTGAATGGCTGATGGATAAGACCTCTTGTAAAAATCAAAAATTGTTGTTAGGGTTGGGAGTCAGTAGCCAGCAGTCAGTAGTCAGGAGAATTAAGAATGAATAATAATCAGTTAAATGGTCTATTTATAGACTTTATGCCATTTAATCCTTATTTTTGCCGTTTTTGAACTCTGAAAAAATTAATTATGCAAGAGGTTTATAAAAGAAGAGGCTCTCCCCGGTTTGGTGGGTAAAATGTATTCTAAGATACAGTCTTGGGGCAGGGAGTGGGGCGAACCACTCCAGACACAAAGGACACAAAGATCGATCGATCATAGAGTAAGTTAAACTTATCACACAGAACCTAGAAGAGCCAAGAAGATGAGTTTCTAATTAGTTGCTGGAACCTGCTCTAGGTTTAAAAATCTTGACCATTTCCCTGTTTATCTGCCTCCATAGCTCCAGCTATTCTGAACCATTTAACCCCTTTTCTACCCTAAGTCTTCTTCTTGTGCAAATTGATCAAGTTTTTGCCATCCTCGACCGGAAAATTTAATTTAATTGTCCGGGTAATCAGTCCGGCTGTTGAAGAATTTTCCCCAACCAATTAAGTAATCAACCTACTTACTTAAGGGAACCTGGGGGAAAAGATTATGCTCAAAAATGATAGGATTGATTGATACCTAGCTGCCGTTAATCGCCATCGATGAGACCTTTACGCCGACTTTACCGCTATTTAAGTTTATTTTGCCTCTGTCTTCTTCTGATCGTGGGCTGTCAGTCCACTAATTCCAATTTACCACCAAGGGATAGCGATCGCCTGATGATCGGGACAACCCTAAAACCACGCTCGATCGATCCTGCCGATAGTTATGAGTTAGCAGGACTTTTTATTATTTATAATCTCGGTGAAACTCTCTACACCTACGCCGAAGGAACCACTAATTTAAAGCCTCTCCTCGCCACGGAATTGCCCCAAATTAGCCCCGATGGTTTGACTTATACTATCCCAGTCCGTCGAGGGGTTATTTTTCATGATGGCACGGTTTTTAACGCGGAGGCGATGAAGTTTTCCCTAGAAAGATTTATCAAAAATGGTGGTGAACCTTCTTTTCTTCTTCGGGATACAATTGATAAAATTACCGCTACAAAAGAAGACGAAATTACTATTAAACTAACCAGACCTTTTGCCGCTTTTCCTGCTCTTTTAGCTTATCCCGGAGCCTGTGCGGTTTCACCCAAATTTTATCAAATTGGCGAGGGTAAATTTAAACCCGAAGAATTTATCGGCACAGGACATTATCAATTAAAAGCGGTTACTAGCGATTCTTTTAGTTTAGAAGCATTTGATCGCTATTGGGGAGAACCAGCCAAAAATAAGGGAGTTAATGTGCAAATTTATCTCTCTAATCCTGCCAATTTATTTAACGGTTTTCAGACGGGTGCGGTGGATATTGCCTATCAATCTTTACTGCCTCCTCAAGTGAGAAAATTACGCACAGAAGCAGCCCAGGGAAAATGGCAAGCGATCGAATCTTCTGGGGCAGCAATTAACTTTATGAGCGTCAATCTCAAAAGTGAACCCACCGATAATATTTTAGTGCGACAAGCAATTGCTTCTCTAGTCGATCGAGATTTACTTAATGATCGCATTTTACAAGGTCAAGGCATCCCTCTTTTTAGTCTGATTCCTACTACTTTTTCCGAGTCACAACCGGTGTTTAAAGAGCGCTATGGCAACCATAATATAGAGCAAGCTAAACAATTACTAAAAACTGCTGGTTATAGTCCAGAAAAACCAGCAATTGTAGAAGTTTGGCACTCCTCGGGATCGATCACTTCCAGCAGCGTGGCGGCAGTGATGAAAGCCCTAGCAAAACGGGATTTAGATAATATGATTCAATTTGAACCCAATAGTATCCTAGGAGCGGCCTTTTTCCGTAATATTAGCCAGGGACTTTATACCACTGCTCTATCTAATTGGTATCCCGATTTTTTGGATGCAGATAACTATATTTATCCCTTTTTAGATTGTGCTAAAGGTTCCCCAGAAACTGGCTGCGAAGAAGGAGGATCGCAAAGTCAAGGCTCATTTTTTTATAGTCAAGAAATGAATCAATTAATCGCACAATCCCGTCGGGAAAGTAACCCAGCCAAAAGAAAGCAGATTTTTGGCAAAATTCAAGAAATTCTCGCCGATGAAGTTCCCTATATTCCCCTTTGGCAAACCAAGGAATACGCTTTTGCTCGCAATGGCATCACGGGAGTTATCATCAATCCCAGTCA
>NZ_JASJFG010000322.1:0-1041 GCF_030065375.1 Microcystis sp. M49636_WE2
AGCAAGCTGATAGGTGGCTTCATCCCGCAGTTGTCCGGTGTTTAAAGCACTTTGACGCTGAGAATCGAATACTTTTGGGTCAATTCCTGAGAAACTATTAGCTAATTGCAGATGATAGTTAGATAGTTGGTTAAAAATCCGACGCGCTTGATTGAGTTTGTCCACAGCGACATCGTATTTAGCGGCATTAATAGCGGCGTTCGCTTCTTCCACTAAACGTTGTCCCCCCTGAAGACTCAGGACACTATCGGCTTGATTTAAGGGTTTCAATTCGTTAGGATCGCTGGCAGGAGTGTTTGAGTCGGGGGTTTGTGCTTGTCCGTCAGGTGCGATCGCAATAACTAAACCGATCACCAGAGTGAGCAGATAAATTAAACTATAAGGCTGTTTTCGCTTAACCATAAAATTTCTCGACTTAATGTTCCAGATGGGAACGGCTATTTTTTTTAACATCGACAACTGACCTATAGTAGCTTTTTTGGGGCAGTTTCGATCCGACCCCAGCTTTCTAGACGTTAGTTCTAGCGGTTTTGTCGCCATGGCAAGTGCTGTTTTTTCCCGAAAAATCAGTACAAGTCCCCAAAAAGTTAGTTTATTCCTCCCGATTAATGGTTTAAATACCGATAATTCACCCGTTGGAAGGCTGTCCAGATAGAATAAAGAGAAAGTAGGAGTTTAGTTAAAATGTCTTTATCACTGATTACGCGTAAGTTTACGGTGGAAGAATACGAAAAAATGGCAACCGAAGGAATAATCAAACCCGATGAAAAAGTGGAATTAATTCGAGGAGAAATTATCAAAATGTCACCGATGGGAACCCGTCATGCTTCTAGTGTAGATAGATTAATACAATTATTCTATCAAAAGTTAGGACAGAAAATTATTCTCAGGGTGCAAAATCCGATTAGATTAAATAATAATTCTCAACCAGAACCAGATTTAAGTTTACTAATACCTCGATCGGATTTTTATGTTGCTGCCTATCCTTGTCCTCAAGATATCTATTTAATTATTGAAGTTTCCGATTCTACCCTCGATTAT
>NZ_JASJFG010000389.1:0-2931 GCF_030065375.1 Microcystis sp. M49636_WE2
ATTTTAGTCACAGGGAAACCGGGTACAGGGAAAACCTCCCTAGCCTACGCAATCGCCTACGAATTAGACTTAGGAGAAGTATTAGTCTGGCCAATTAATACCCGCACCACCCTACAAGAGGGATTATACTACTACGACGCGATCGCACGTTTGCAAGATTACCAATTAGAAGAAAAAAAAGACATAGGGCAGTATATCCGCTTGGGTCCCTTGGGGACAGCCCTCTGTCCGAGAAATTATCCCCGGGTACTGCTTATCGATGAGATAGATAAAAGTGACATCGACTTACCCAACGACCTCTTAAACCTTTTTGAAGAGGGAAAATTTGAAATCACCGAACTTTCCCGACTCGCTAAAGATACCGAAAACCAACCAATACCAGTACAAACCCATGACGGTGAATGGGAATCCATCCCCCAAGGTAAGGTAAGCTGCCAACAGTTCCCCATAGTGATTATGACGAGCAACGGCGAGAGGGATTTTCCCCTACCCTTTAAACGTAGATGTCTGCTCTTAGAAATTCCCGACCCCACCCCAGAGGAACTAAAAAAGATAGTAAAAAGCCATTTTGATTATAAAGAGGCCAGTCCAGAAAGTAGAAAAATAGAAGCAGCGATCGCAGAATATGTTAAAAAACGAGAAAAAGGGCAACTAGCAACGGACCAGCTTTTAAACGCCGTCTTTATGAGCATGGGCCAAGATAAACCCACGGGTGCAGAATTAAAGTCCCTTATCGACCTACTATTTACCTATCTCACCGACACAGGCAATACATGACCCAAACCCTTCCCACACCAGAACTGATTGATAAATTTATCACCTTTGTCAAGGGCAGGGGATGGGACCTAGACAGTTACCAGATAGCTGATAGTTTATGGTGGTATGTTCTCACCCAAGAAGAGGAAGGAAAACCCCAAACCCCTACAGAGCCTAGGGAAGAAAAGGAAGAAACCCCGACCGCTAAAAACCCCCCCCAGGAGAGTAAAAACGAAACCCAAGAGCCAGCAGCCCCATCGGATGAAGTTCGCTTAATACGCGAGACAGAAGCACAAAAACAGCCTGAGAAGATAGGCGCAGATACCCTACCCATTAGCATCCCCGATGCCAAATTCTGGCGAGAAACCCTAAAATTAGGGCGGGCAGTGCGTCCCCTCATCCAAAAGATAGACTCAGCCACCCAAAGACAAATAAACCTAAACAGCACCGTACAGAAATCGGCCGAGTATAGCATCGGCAAGAAAGATGGCAGTTTAGCCCTAATACCCGTTTACCAAGCCAAAAAAGTCCGTTCCCTAGAGGTAGTTTTACTGATTGAAGAATGGGCCTCCATGGTCTTTTGGAAAGAAATGGCCGGGGAAATCCGCGATTGGCTAGAACAAATCGGGGCCTTTCGGGATGTCAAACTTTACCGCATAGGATGGGACGAAGACAGGCAAAATTTAGCCATCCGTACCTACTCTAACGATACTTGCTCAATTCACCCAAAAGATCTCATCCATCCTCGCGGCGAAAGACTTATCCTCTTCTACAGTGATTGTACTTCCCCAGACTGGTATCAAGGACGCTATAACCAAGCTCTTCAGGACTGGGGAAAACACCAAATCGTCACCCTGCTTTCTCCCTTCCCGGAAGCAATGTGGGAAAGAACCGCCCTTAGTCGAGGTTGGTTCGTCTCCCTAGTCAACCAAACCCCCCGAAAACCTTCACAAAACTGGAGATTTACCTCTATCCCCCTGCTGCTACAAATTGAGAAGGAAGAGGAAAATCAACATATTCTCAGAGAAACAATCCAAAAAACCTACTTTCCCCTACCCACCATCTCCCTAACCCCTTCATCCTTAAAAGCTTGGGCGCTCGTTGTCAGTGGTGACAGCAACGCCACCTGTGCGGGGGTACTACTAGAAAAATCCCCCCAAAACAGAGAAATACCCGCAACTATTTCTCCGGAGATGTCTGGGAAGCAAGCTCTAGAACTATTCGCTAGTACCGCCTCACCTCTAGCTTGGGAATTACTGAAAAAATTAGCCGCAGCCCCGGTAAATCTTCCCATCATCCGTCTTATTCAAAGCAAACTTTTAAGCGCCTCTAACCCCCTAAACATAGCAGAAGTCATTCTTAGCGGTTTTCTTAAAGTCTATCTAGGAGGGGAACCAGTGAAGTGGGACAAAGGAGGTAAATTTAACTTTCATACTCCCCCCAACAGCCTAGATTTTGAATTTGATGATGAGGTGAGAGAGCTTCTGCTCACTGAACTAGGGAATAGCCGCGCCTTAGAAGTAATTTTTGTCCTCTCGGAATACATCGCCCAAAAACTTAACCTGAGTACCACCACCTTTTTTGGTCTTATTCTTACCAATCCCCAAGTTCTCCTCGGCAAAGAAGCAGCTAATCTAGTTCGCGCCTTTGCCAAGGTGTCTGCTAAGGTTTTCCAAAAGCTAGGGGAAGCAAAGTACCAAGAAATTAGCCAAAAGCTGCAATCTATGGTTGACTCACCTCCACCCCTACCGGTTGAGGAAAAGTGGCTGAGGAAATATAAAACCGTAACCATAGCTAAGGTAAAAGAGCTTACGCGAGGAGAGGAAATATTGTTTCAACTGCTCAAGGATAGACTTAAGGATTTCAGCGTAGAAGATGGGGAACTGTATCAGCGTCTTCGTTTAACCCCTGAGCAGCTTAAATTTTTGGCAAGCGAAGAAATAACCGCCGAGACAATGCCAGTCCAGTTTAGGGAAGTCTTGGATAACACAGAAGAAGAAATCATCACCGAGAAATTTAACCTAACCCTGTTTAAGTCTGAAACCGTTTTTGTGGATGAGACGGGACAAATTACCGCCAAAGAACCCGTGAGAGCCTTCTACTTTGAAGAAAATCCCCCCAGCTTAAAAATGCTCTATATTCCTTCGGGGGAGTTTTGGATGGGAACCGAAGCGG
>NZ_JASJFG010000789.1:0-2640 GCF_030065375.1 Microcystis sp. M49636_WE2
ATTGAGCGGCTATGGTTGCGCTGGTTGACGCTGGAGGGAGAGTTGATTCCCCTGGCCGATGAGGAGTTAATTGTGGCGAAACAAGAGGCTTCTGCGGCGAAACAAGAGGTTTCTGCGGCGAAACAAGAGGCTTCTGCGGCCAAACAAGAGGCTTCTGCGGCCAAACAAGAGGCTTCTGCGGCGAAACAAGAGGTTTCTGCGGCTAAACAAGAGGCTTCTGCGGCCAAACAACGAGCAGAACAACTAGCGGCACGATTGCGGGAATTAGGGATAGATCCTGAAACTATTCCTCAGATTGACTTTTAAATTTAGGCAGAGCCTAAATGTTTGGTTACAAGGCAGAGCCTTGGAACCAAGTATCAAAAACCCCCCAAAAAAGAGAGAGGAAACCCGCGTCTCCTCTCCCTTGTAGGCATTATTTTCTAGCTTTGCGGACAGCACCCCCTAGCATTAAACCGCCCAGTGTGATAAAACCAAGAAGGCTCGCGGGTTCGGGGACCGGAACGGGTGCGGGCTGATTTCCGGGCACGGTCAACACACTCGACATCGCATACAGCGACTTCGCAGTGGAAGAAACGTCAGTGGTCTGCGCTATCCAACCAGAAAAAACCACGGAATCAGCCTGCCCCGCGGCCACGGAACCAAAGAACCCTCCTCCGCCCAACTGATTCTGAGGAAATCCGGTACCGAGATAAACTGATCCTGTCCAAACAAGGTTGGAGGAGATAACATCGTTAGGTTGTAGATTTATGGGGTGTTGGAGAGACCCATCCCAGAGATCGGCATTATTATTGGCGACCTTGTTGCCATCTATGAGGTAGATGGGAACATCTGGCTGACTGCCATCAGTACCGGTATTGACTTTGGCAGAGGTAGCGAAAGTAGAACCGATCGCCTTCCAAGTGATTGTACCCAGGTTAAATCCTGCCGTTGTTAATTGCGTAGCAAGAGCGCTTCCTGTTACCTGGTTGGTGACAAAGGTATTGTAGTCGTTGATGTTGGAGCTTGTTGCATTCCGTGTGCCGGAGGTGACAAACACCAAACGATACTGATCGCCCGGATTCAAGCCTGTAGGGACGACCACCAAAGCAGCCTGTGCCGCACTGGTTCCCAGAGTTGCCAGGGCAACCCCGGCGGAGACAATGCCGAGTTGTTTTATTTTCATCAAAAGAAAAGGGTTAATGGTAAATGGTTTGAGTGCTTAGGACATTTAGATTTGGGTTAAGCAATAGGGCAACCCAAAACAATGACCAGCGAACCTAACATTCAAGAGGGTACACACTTCCCCCCCCCGCGTTGTATCAAAAGCTACAATTTAATAAATATTTACATTCTTCTCCCCCAAGGCTTGCGCCCCTTGTATATTGGAGAAGTGGTAGGGTGTCAGCCTTTTCTTCGAGAGGATTTGCTGATCACCGGGACCCCAAGAGAGCCATCTGATCACTTATAAACTGTTGACTATCTAAATTACTCGTTAAGACTGCATTAGAGGTAAATATTTCATGAGCCAAACCATCACACCTTCTTCCTTAAAAGCTAGTTTAGCCCCCAATCCCACTAGAGCAGCAACGGTGGAGGATGGGGGAAATGTGCTAGGGGAATTTCTGCAAGAAACTCTGGCCATGACTAAACGTCTGTTCATCCAATTACAACGTCGTCCTTCAACCCTAATCGCGGGGGTAATTCAGCCCTTTATGTGGCTGATTTTATTCGGGGCATTGTTTTATAAGGCTCCCCAGGGACTATTCGGCAACGATCTCAGTTATGCTAAATTTCTCGCCCCCGGAGTGATTGTCTTTACCGCTTTTTCTGGGGCCCTCAATGCCGGTTTGCCGGTAATGTTCGATCGAGAATTTGGCTTCCTTAACCGTCTCTTGGTAGCACCTTTAACCACTCGTTACTCGATCGTGGCCGCTTCTACCATCTATATTATCGTCCTCAGTTTCATCCAAACCGCCTCGATCGTGGCTGCTAGTGCCTTTTTAGGGGCCGGATTGCCTAGTTTAGCCGGATTAGGTGCGATCGCTTTGATTGTTTTCCTAATAGTTTTGGGGATGACTGCCTTGAGTCTCAGTTTAACCTTTGCTCTGCCCGGACATATCGAATTAATCGCCGTCATTTTCGTCACCAATTTACCGCTTTTATTTGCCAGTACCGCCCTCGCTCCCTTAAACTTTATGGCAGATTGGTTACAAGTAATCGCTAGTCTCAACCCTCTTACCTATGCGATCGAACCAATCCGTTATATTTATTTCAATCAGCACTGGTCTTTTGATAGCATAGTCTTACAAACCCCTTGGCTTGACCTCAATTTCTTGACAGTTTTAGCCCTGCTCTTCGCTTTCGATCTGCTAATCCTTTTGGCAATTCAGCCCTTACTTCGTCGTCGTTTTGCTTAAATCAGTTATCAGTTATAAGTTATCAGTTTACTGTTCACTGAAAAGCCTACAACTTTCTCACCACCAAAAACTAGACAAGTAAGTAGTTATAATTAAATTGAATATAGATTTTGCCTCTGATCCCCCCTTAGTCCCCCCTTGATAAGGGGGGTGCCGATCCCCCCTTAGTCCCCCCTTAATAAGGGGGGTGCCGATCCCCCCTTAGTCCCCCCTTAATAAGGGGGGTGCCGATCCCCCCTTA
>NZ_JASJFG010000921.1:0-6892 GCF_030065375.1 Microcystis sp. M49636_WE2
GAAGACTACGGTTACGAAACGGAATTACTTAACGCCGCTATCAATGTTAACAAACGTCAACGGACAATTGCGATCGAAAAACTGCAACAGGAATTAAAAATCCTCAAGGGTAAAACCGTCGGTTTGTTGGGATTAACTTTTAAACCCGATACCGATGATATGCGCGATGCTCCGGCTTTAACCATGATCGAACAGTTAAATCGTTTAGGTGCTAAGGTAAAAGCTTATGATCCGATCGTTTCCCAAAGTGGTTTAAGTCACGGTTTAAGCGGTGTGATTATCGAATCGGATCCAGAAAGATTGGCCGATGGTTGTGACGCTTTGGTGGTGGTGACGGAATGGCAAGAATTTCTCCGTCTCGACTACGGCAAAATGGTTAAAACCATGCGCGAACCCGTGTTAATTGATGGTCGCAATTTCCTCGATCCTGCGGTGGTGACAGCAGCCGGTTTCCGTTACCTCGGTATTGGCCGTTAATCCCAGGAATCCGCCTTTTCAGCAGGAATGACGCGGTTGGGGAAGGGACAATAAGCACCAACCCTTACCCCTGCTCTTAGGGGCGAAAACTGCCCGATTATGCCAGCTGAAAACCCAAAAATTCCTAGCTAACCATAGGGTTATTGGCTATAGTTACATGATGTGAACGGGGCTACTAGAATCCGGGGGCGATAGGTAGAATTGAATTGAGAAACTAGAAATCAGTTTTAGCAATACCTATGGTTAGCTCTGTTCAATACCGCTACACTAACGAACAAGTTAGGGACTGGTTACGGGGATTACTGACAATTGCCTGGTGTGATGGGGATTATAGCACCAGCGAACAGGAATCGATCGCCCGTTTCGCTCACGAATTAGAATTAGATGACGACCACGTTCTCTATCAGTCGATTAGTCCCGAAGAATTGGCCGCAAGTTTCGGTCATGACCCCAAAATATCAGAAAACTTCCTCCGCACGGCGGTTATGGTAGCGATCGCCGATGGCATTTATTCCCCCGCAGAAGCGCAATTACTGCGTAGTTATCGGGATGCTTTCGGGTTAGAAATCGAGGCCCTGTCAGCTTTAGAACATACTATCTGTGAAATTCCCGAAATTACCACAGAAGCGAATAAATCCGAGTTTATCAGTGCCGAACATCCCCACCCGGATCTGCTGCATCCCCTCAAAGACTGGTTAGATGGGGTGGAAATGCACGATCCGCGCTTGGCCCGGTTTATCTGCAAAATGGTGCCGCCTCAATGTCCTTTTGAACGCGATATCGTGCTGTTTGGCCATAAATTAGTCCATATTCCGCCCCTGTGCAAGTTAAATCCTCTCTACGAGCAATTAGTCGGTTTACGCTTCCGGGCTTTATCATACTTAGCCGATGATTGTCAAGAGGATATTTCCGAGTATATTTAGCCAGTTTAACTAAAATTACCGCTAAAATGGTATAAATATCCTGCTGACAGAAAATATCTCAACCTAAGGGCTTTTCCTAGCTAATTCCTCCGTTAAAATTAGGTTAAGTCGCCGTTAAGAGAGAAACTATGAGTAAAAACTCCCGACGAGTCGATTTTCCTGATTTACCCGGGCTAAAAAACCTGCGATCCTATCAATGGCAGTGGCTGGGCCGAGATATACTCGCTGGTGTCACCGTGGCGGCCTACGCTATTCCCCAGTGTATGGCTTACGGCGACCTGGCCGGGGTCGATCCCGTGGTGGGATTATGGACTCTCGTGCCGGCCGCCCTAGTTTACGCCCTTTTCGGCTCCTCATCGCAACTATCCCTCGGACCAGAATCGACCACGGCAGTGATGACGGCGGCAGCGATCGCACCTATGGTGAGCCTTCAAGGAGAAAATTACGGCAGTTTAGCGGCTTTTTTAGCCCTAATGGTCGGTTTAATCTGTTTAGTTGGTTATATCGCCCGCTTGGGATTTCTAGCTAATTTACTCTCCAAACCGATCCTAATCGGTTATATGGCGGGAGTGGCGGTGATCATGATTGCCGGACAACTGGGTAAAATTAGTGGTTTGTCAATCGGTGAAAATACGGTTTTTAAAGAAATTTTAGCTTTTTTTCGGGGAATAAACCAATGGCACTGGCCAACCCTTAGCCTAGCTCTATTGCTGTTACTATTTCTATTTGTCATCCAAAAATATTTTCCCAAAGCACCGGGTCCCTTGCTGGCGGTTTTACTGGGAACCCTCGCCGTCGCCACCCTCCATCTCGATCAAGAGGGGGTGGCAGTAGTGGGGAAAATTAGCAAAACTTTGCCTAATTTTGGCTTACCAACCCTAGATTTTTCCCAATTACTACCCCTAGTGACCGCAGCCGTCGGCATTGCCCTGGTGGGCTATTCCGATAACGTCTTGACCGCTAGAGCCTTCGCCAGACACCATAACCAAGAAATCGATGCCAATCAAGAATTTTTAGCCCTGGGACTGGGGAATCTGGCGGCGGGTTTTTGTCAGGGATTTCCCATCAGCAGCAGCGCCAGTCGCACCGCGGTGGGCGATTCCGTGGGCAGTAAAAGTCAGCTTTACTCCCTGGTGGTGGCAGTGGTGGTGGTGGCGGTCATTTTCCTGCTCGGTCCGATACTGGCACTCTTTCCCAAGGCCGCTTTGGGTGCGCTGGTGATTTATGCGGCCTGTAAACTGGTGGATATTGCCGGTGCTAAACGACTAAAAAGCTTTCGCAATAGTGAGTTTAATCTCGCTGTCCTGACCATGGTGGGGGTGCTAACCACGGGGATTTTAAGCGGGGTTGCCATCGCCATCGGTCTCTCGGTTATCGATTTATTGGCCCGCATTACTCGGCCTGATGATGCGGTCTTGGGTACGGTTCCGGGGGTGATGGGTTTACACGCACTCCAGGATTGGCCGGAAGCGCAAACAATACCGGGGTTGGTTATCTATCGTTACGATGCCCCCTTATTTTTTGCTAATGCGGCCGACTTTAAACGTCGCGCTCTCAGTGCCATTGCCCGGGAGACGAAACCGGTAGAATGGTTTGTCTTGAATACGGAGGCCCTTGGGGAATTGGATAGTACAGCAGTGGAGATTCTTGAGGAATTAGCAGCAGAATTATCAAGACAGGGTATAGTTTTCGCCCTCGCTAGGGTTAAACACGATCTGTACTTAGAATTGCAACGTTCCCGCTTGTTAGATAAAATTAGCGAGGAGAGGATTTACTATACTTTGCCGGCGGCGATCGAAGCTTTTAAAAATCGTTGACTGATACTAAATCATTAGGGGTCGAGAAGGTCATCGCCGACCTCCCCTCCCATAAAGAACCTACCCGTGCATAGTTTTCGGACTTTATTGAAATTAGCTGATAGAGTTGTCTAAGTTGGGCTTCCGTCGGTTGCATTTAGTCATTATCGGCTTGATTTTAGATTATTGTTCATTTTAGTATTATTAATCGAAAGCCACTTCCCTAACCTATTTAGGGTCTGCTGAATAAAGGTGAAATGTAGGCAAGGTAAGGGTTTTGTGGCTTTTCTCGCGAAACAGGTGCAAGATTTTGAGAGAATCGTGCTTCAAAACCTTGCGTCTTCATCGGCCCGCGTCCTGTAGGGGCGAAGCATTCGGATAAAAAATCTACGGCTCTCCCAGGTTTGGCGGGTAAAATGTATTCTAAGATACATTCCTCCTAGCGAGGGGGTGGAACGAACCACAAAGACACAAAGGACACAAAGATCGATCATATAGTAAGTTAAACTCATCACACAGAACCTAGAAGAGCCAATCTACGGTTTCACCGATAGGTTATTGCCCGAATGCTTCGCCCGTACTTTGTCAGCAAACCCTATTTAGCATCAGTTTAACCCATTTTTCAAGAATCTAGGCTAGAATATGAAGACAAGACGCATTGCTCTGGGTTAATCTACTCTGTAGAAGCTAAGAAGGTAATCAAAATGGCTAAATATTCGCCTCTTATCAATGTATCTCCTGAAACTATGAGTGGTGTTCCTGTTTTTTCAGGTACTAGAGTTCCGATACAAACACTTTTTGATTATCTTAAAGCAGGAGAATCAATTGATGATTTTTTAGAGGGTTTTCCGACGGTAACAAGAGAACGAGTTATTAGCTTACTTGCAGAATTTGAAAAAGAGCTTATTGATAGGGTAGCGTGAAATGAGGCTTTTTTTAGATGAATGTATTGACCGAAGATTAATGAGGGAGTTTACAGGTTATAATATCAAAACTGTTCCGCAAATGGGATGGACTGGGATCAAGAATGGTCAACTGTTAGGTTTAGCTTCACAAGAATTTGATATTTTTATTACAGTGGATAACAATTTGCCATTTGAGCAAAATTTACCGCAGTTTAATCTAGCTATTATTATTTTACAATCACAATCAAATCGTTTGGTTCCTAAAGTTTTAGAAGTTTTGGCAACAGTAACAAAAGGAACAGCAACAGTAGTAAGTTTATAACAACCTATTTAAAATGAATTTAAGCCATTTTTCAAGAGTCTGGGCTAAGATATTAAGGCTACCGACTTGGGAAGATTATTCCAAGAACTATCCCTAGTAAGATAAACACAATAAATCCAATCAAAAATGCAGGTATTGGCTCACCCATAATAGCCAACAAGGTAGCTAAAGCTATGCAAAAACATAAGTTTAAGACATTCAAGATCAATAGTATGGCATAGAACGAGTTAGTTAGGACGCTTTCAATTTTCAAACTCTTATCGGTCAAGGGTTTCAGCGATTGATTGTCCTAACCACCCCGCTCTTTGCTATAGTTTATTTTTCATTTTTCCCTTAAACCTAAATCGTCTAATGGCGATAGGGTTTTCTCTTGCATCCCCAGAGACATGAAAAGTGAAGTATTGCGAGAAGTTCTGTTGACCAGATGTCTAGAATCTTAAATAACAGTCGCACTACTCTCTTCTAAAACAATACGGCCCGCCATATGTACATTTTCGGCAGTCATAAATTTTTCCATCTTTACCACGCACTATATAATAAGTACATTTGCTGTCTGGTCCTGTTGATGGAGCAATATACACCGGGTCTACAGGTTGCTGTACCAACAAAATAGTTTCGGTATTAGCAAAAGTTTGATTTGTTGACACGTCTAAACACAATATGTTTTTAGTTTGTACATTATCAGGAGTAGAAGCTTTTGCTTGGTTAATAGGAGACATGACCAATAAAAATGCTGAAGCTGTTACGAGAATACTTTTCATGTGATTTTTACCAAATTGAGCGATAAGTTTGATTTGACTTTGAGGTTAAAAACATTTTGAGATACACCCGATTAATGGACTGGCATTACCGACATCTTCTATTATATTCTTGATATCTCCGTTCAGAGGCGGCATAATTTCCCGATGCCCTAGCTGCATAATGTGGTATATTAACTTGAGTCGCCCAATAATCTCCATTTTTCGTGAGTTGATTGGCCTCTTGAATTAATCCTTGACAAGAAAGCCTATAAATTCTTTGCCAGTCTTCAGCTATCATTTGCTGTATTAGCTGGCCAGCTTCCCCCTCCATACTGTTTAATTCTCTCAACAATTGCTGAACTTCACTACTTTGTGCGTTAGAATTAGTTACCCATACTGTAAACTGGAGGATTGAAAAAAACCCTGCTAAAGTCAACACACTGATTGATTTTTTTGTTGGATAGAGCATAATTTTATTTCCTGAAAATTTGACACAACTAACAAGCCACACTACCGACAATGTATCAACCAGTTAAAATTATTTCAAGACGGAAAAAAACGGATATTGTCGGAGGTTTTGTTAACTATGTTTACAAATATCGGAAAATAACGGATAATGACGGTATTATGTCCCCAAATCTTAACATTACTCCCATGGATACCCAAGAAGTCTTCTCACTTATTGATAATCTGGTTTTTGGCCACACGGGAAAGCATCTCGATACATTGCAATTAGGGATTTTAAAGAACGTTTTTGATGGTCAGAAATATGCAAAAATAGCAGAAGAATATAATTGTTCTGAAGGTCATGCCAGAGATAAAGCCTATGAACTTTGGCGCATTCTTTCGGAAGTGTTAGGGGAAGAATTAAATAAATCAACTGTTCGATCAGCAATTGAAAGGTTAATTGTCAGCAATAGTATTAATAATTTGGGTAATAAATCTGTAAAAATTGATCAGGTTACTTTCTGTCATAACCCTTCTAATAATCGAGAAATAGAAAATTATCATATTTATAAAACTGAAAACAATGTTATTAAAGCAAAACTAGAAACTGTTCCCAAACTAATAGGATTAGGATTAACGATCGAACAAATTGCTCAAGCTCTTGATTTAGATATACAATTAATTTTAGATAGTCTCAAACCAGAGTAACTTTGATAATTTTATCAAGATATGAATGTCAAGCTGCTTTGATCCACAATTGACAAGGATAGGGAAATGGGGTTCTTTTGGATTTGGTGGGTAAAATGTATTCTAAGATACAGTCTTGCGGGCGAGGGAGTCGAAGGAACCACAGAGACACAGAGGACACAAAGATCGATCGCTACTATATAAGTTAAACTTATCACACAAAGTTGAGAAGAGCCTTATTTTCGCTTGATCGCTCCAGCATTTATGCTAAATTTACCTCGCCCACTTCAGTCTGTTAAACTCAACTGTTCATAGCTCTGAAAATTTCACGAACAGAGATTTTTTCGAGCCAACAACCTATAAAAAAGTTGTCTAGCCGTAATTCCTATAATTCAATTACAGCTGCTATTAATTTCCAGCAGGGAGCTTCTCCTTCCCAATTTGCCGAAGAGATCCAAGGCAGACTAAGACTGACGGTAACAAAACAGTTTTGCTGAGGTTGATAGCCTGTATTTAATTTCTCGACAAATACGGGATCAGTTATCTTTGCTTCTGTCAAACTGTTACCATTCGCTGTTGTAATTGTGCCACGCCA
>NZ_JASJFG010000929.1:0-1329 GCF_030065375.1 Microcystis sp. M49636_WE2
ACTGTTGCAAGGAGTAGAAGTATTATTCCATCAGGCAGCCCAAGCAGGAGTCAGAGCAAGCTGGGGTGATGGATTTCGTCAATATACCGAAAGGAATATAAATGCTACTCAAATTATTCTTGAGGCCGCTAAGGAAACCCCTTCTTTACAACGGATGGTTTTTGCTTCCACTTCCTCGGTGTATGGCAATGCGGAAACGATGCCGACTCCGGAAACCCTCTGTCCCCAACCAGTTTCACCCTACGGCATCACCAAATTAGCGGCAGAAAGACTCTGTTGGCTATATCACCAGAATTTTAACGTTCCCGTCACTGCCTTGCGTTATTTCACCGTTTATGGACCGCGGCAACGTCCCGATATGGCTTTCCATAAGTTTTTTCAAGCAGCGATCGCGGGTAAACCAATCGGCATCTACGGGGATGGCAAACAAACCCGCGATTTTACCTTCATTAGCGATGCTGTAGCCGCTAATTTAGCCGCTGCCGTCGTGCCGGAAGCGGTGGGTGAGGTGTTTAATATTGGTGGTGGCAGTCGCGTGGTTTTACTGGATGTCTTGGATACCATGGAAAAAGTCATCGGTAAACCTATTAAGCGATCGCATCAAGGATTGGCCCGGGGAGATGCCCGTCACACCGCCGCCGATGTCACCAAAGCGCGTACTATTCTAGGTTATAATCCCCAAGTCTCTTTAGCCGAAGGATTAGCCCAAGAATGGCAGTGGATTCAGGGATTATATTGTTAAGTTAATTAGGGTTGGCTGAATATCAGTGGAAGCCTTGCTAAAAAATGGTTTCAGGGTTCCGCTTCCCAGTGCGCGAGGTTATTGTCTGAGTAACGCACAGAAAAGGGGTTTCTCCGAGAAATCCCTTTTCTACTCAAAAACTATCAGATCCCCCCGCCTACCGGCACCCCCCTTATCAAGGGGGGCAGGGGGGATCGAACCTAAAATCCATTTCTAATTTAATTATAACCAGCTACTTAGCTTCACGATCAGTGATTATTGTTTACCGATGACTGAAAAATCTCCCCAACCTCCCACTTAAAAAGGGAAAGAGCTATGCTCCTCCCCTTTTTTTAATAATTTATTCAAGACGATTGTAGATGCACACCAATCGAGGCTGAAATTACATTAAGCCTAATTGAGCAAGGATGCCTTTGTGGGTTAAGTATTCCGTAGCTACGCCAATAACGAAACCGAGCATGGCTAAACGACCATTCCAGTTTTCAGCGAAAGCGGTGAAGCCGAGTTTGTTTTCTTGCTTATCCATGGTGAATTGCCTTCCTATAATAAAATTGCATTTGATTCAAGTGCTTGATATTAAATGTAAC
>NZ_JASJFG010000988.1:0-4914 GCF_030065375.1 Microcystis sp. M49636_WE2
CCGCTGAACCTTTACGGGCCATCGCCGAGTATATTGTTAATCGTAAAAATTAAATTAAACGAATGAGATTATGCAGGACTTCGAGCAGGTGTTACACAATCAAATACTGCTAGTCTCTCTTTTAGCTTGTTTCACTGCCCAAGGACTAAAAGCGCTGATTGAGTTAATCCGCGATGGTAAGGTGAGTCTGCGCTATTTAGTCTCGTCGGGGGGAATGCCTAGCGCTCACTCGGCGCTGGTGGGGGCCTTGGCTACTGGGGTAGGATTACAGGTGGGTTGGTCTAGTCCCGAATTTGCGATTGCCGCGCTTTTTGCGGTTATTGTTATGTATGATGCGGCCGGAGTGCGTCAGGCAGCGGGAAAACAGGCCCGGATTCTCAATCAAATTATCGATGAAATGTTCCAGGAGGGCAAGGAATTTAACGAGGAACGTTTAAAGGAATTAATTGGTCATACTCCTTTTCAGGTGCTGGTCGGTTTAAGTTTAGGTATCGGTATCGCCATGGTGCTGCTCTGTCGTTAATTGAGGTGTTTTCTGGGGTTGAGATAAACTAGATTTAATAACTAAAATCCGGGGTAATCACTCATGTTACAATCCCTGAAAATTGAAGGCTTTCGCGGTTGTCTCTTCTCGTTTCTGTGTGGAAGGAAGAAGAATAGCAATAATTTTCTGGAAATATAGTCTGACCTCGTTGAAGGTTGTAAATTGTCAGGAAGCTGCCAAGGCTTATTTTGGCGAACCATTGCATTAAGAATGACTAAGATTTTCCGCACACAAGCAGTAAGAGCCAGTGTTTTTGATTTAGCGCGTCCGACTAGGCGTTCGTAAAAGGCTTTAATCACTGGATTATGTTGAGGAAGAATATCAAATTCGGCAATTTCGAGACAGTGATCCCCTGATCTCCCAGACTTTCACCGAATTAAATCTCACTGTCAATCAGATTTTCTTAAGTCTGTAGGGTGTGCATCGTCCACCTTACTCTTTTCGCTTTTTTCTTCAGCTTGAGGGGTTGATTTTGCCGATTAAAATCCGCAATTATTGCCTTTATTTGCTCAATATGATGGGTTTTTAAGCCATTAAGCTCAATTTCTTTTATCGCTTTGGCTCATTGTCAGCTGTAGAACATTTAGATTGGTCATTTAGGCAAGGGAACAGGGAACAGGAAAAGGGAGGCTCTCTCTCAACAAATTTGGCGGGCTATTCCCTTAGGTTGACACCAATGAACGCTTGCGCCCTCCCCTAGATAACCCTGCTTATCACCACAAGTACGCGATAGCCTAAATGTTAATTTTTATTAAATTGTCATGCAGAATACATTATAGGGGGGGTAGTGTGTATCGTTAATTAAAGGTCGCCTTTGGGGTTGGGTTACGTTGTCCCTCAACCCAACCTAATTGTCCAAAATAAAGATTTTTTGAGCTAAATTGATGTTTAATTTTGGTGGGTCAAGCAAAATACGATTTGATGGATTCTATTACTCTGAACCCTATGAAGAACACTTTGGGGAAGTAGATTTTCTGCGGTTTTACCGTGACGGTTCTTGCATTAAGCACTGGACTCAATCAAACGACATCGACTTCATCATGCAGTACATTGACGTACCAGCAGCTAGACATGGCCAGAACACTCTATCTGGATGGGCTGGAACATTCAGCGTTAATCAAGGAGACCTCTTTATAAACTTACTAGGCGGGTCCGGCGGTAAAGAATTTTATGAGGGTGTAATATTGCCAAATGGAGATCTAAAAACTAACTGGCAACTGACTCCTTCCAATCCTTCTTATGGGCCTCGCCGTCGTTACCAATTATATTTTTGGTTTCGTCCTCATCGTTTTTGGCAGCGATAGTGCGATCGCAGATTGTGTAGAGAGTTTGTCGGGTGGGCAATGCCTATTTTACATTCAAGGTAAAATAGAGCTAAGGAAGTTAGTAGAGAGAGAATGCTATTTTGCCAGCTATGAGCCAAACTTTACCTAAAACTGTTAATTTCGAGGAATTTGTCCGTTGGCTGCCTGAAAATTCGGGAGTGCGTTATGAGCTACACAAGGGAAATATTATTGAAATGGCACAACCCGCAGGAGAACACGAGGAAATCAAAGGATTTTTAACTGTTAAACTCAGTGGAATAATTGATAGACTAGGGCTTCCTTATTTAATTCCTAACCAAGCGATTGTCAGACCTGCTGGTAAAAATTCTGGTTATTTTCCTGATGTATTAGTGCTAAATCGAACCAAGCTCGCTCAGGAAAAATTATGGAAAAAAGAATCAATCCTTAGTGAGGGTGCATCTATCCCTCTGATCATTGAAGTGGTATCGACCAACTGGCGTGATGATTACTACTTAAAATTTGCTGATTATGAAGAAATGGGTATTCCTGAATATTGGATTGTCGATTATGCAGCCTTAGGTGGGCGTAATTTTCTTGGCACTCCTAAACAACCGACCATCTCTGTTTGTCGCTTAGTTGAGGAAGAATATCAAATTCGGCAATTTCGAGACAGTGATCGCCTAATTTCCCAGACTTTCACGGAATTAAATCTCACTGTCAATCAGATTTTCTTAAGTCTGTAGAGTGTGCATCGTCCGCCTTACTCTTTTCGCTTTTTTCTTCAGTTTGAGGGGTTGATTTTGCCGCTTAAAATCCGCAATTATTGCCTTTATTTACTCCATCTGCTTGGGTTTTTAAGCCATTAATCTCAATTTATTTTATCGCTTTGGCTCATTGTCAGCTGTAGAACATTTAGATTGGTCATTTAGGCAAGGGAACAGGGAACAGGAAAAGGGAGGCTCTCTCTCAACAAATTTGGCGGGCTATTCCCTTAAGTTGACACCAATGATCCTATGCGCCCATAATGTAATATAGATATTTCTACAAAATTGAGATGCACCCATTCAAGATTACCCTTCAATCCAAAGCAACGGAACTAAATCATCGACAAAGCAGGATAAATCCGCAAAATCATAAGGATATTGATTAGACATTCTCTTAAAATCATGTTCTGGGATTGTTCTCATTTTTACCCCAGCAAGTTTTTGAAAATTTGTTATTGATTTAATCTGTTTATAATTATCGGTAGGGGTGATAGAGATTATTACTCCATTACAAGCCATTTCCCAATGATTATTATAGGAACGATTCTGACGAGCTAGGGCTTTTTGTCCGCGACTGCCTATTTGAAAATCTTCTGGCCCCCTGATTCTTCCCCAAGGTTTTCTTCTAATCTTAAAACTGGTATTTATATTATTATTTTCTTGAATAAAATTTTTAATCTTTGCGGCTGTCCCTTTCGGAGAACAATCTGTCCAGTCATATTTCAAATGAATATGTGGTAGCTCTTGAGAAGTTTGTGGTTTAAACCCAATAATGATTAATCGTCGAGAAAATTCCCTGAGAAAATTTCGGAAGACTAACTCTGATGGTACAACTTGTGGAGATTTAACTTCTGTTCTATTTAGCAAAGGTTGAAAATGTTTAATTAGATATAGTTCAATTTCATTTAATTCTTCATTATTGCAAACTTGCCAAGCTATTCTTACAGGATAATCTTGATTAATTTCTTGTAATTGATATATACGATGGTGATTTTTCCAGCGAGTTAAAAGATTAACTGCTTGACCAATATAAAGAATTCTATTTTGAGAATCGATAGCAAAATATATGGCCGAACAATCAGGAAGTTGATTTAAATTATCTAGTTCTACTGAAGACATTGCCAAAGGATCGAGCAGCATAAACCTAGTCTTATTTTATTTTCAAGATAATAATTTTCTGTAATTGCTATCAATTATAACTCATTGTTGGCTTAATTTTTTTAGGTAAGGGTTTTAAAATTGCCGTAACCTTTATCCTGTATGCTTTTTAGCGAATAAGGTAAGCAGAACAGTGGCGATTCCTTAACCTCAAAATGGTCTTTTTGTACTAACAAATATGCGGGTAGAACGCTCAATGCTTTTGCTAGACTGCATTTGAGACAATTTATCAAATTTTCGTTTCCAGAAATAAGCGAAGGGTGAGTGATAAAATTCATGTCAGCGAAGAAGTCCGTCAAGCTGTGGAAGAAGAAGGAGTCTAAGATAGTTTATTTACATCCTTACTCTCTCGACTTTACCTCGATTGAAAACTATTGAAAACTTTTGCCCAAAAATCAAGTCTATCTTGGGAAAATTACAACCGAAAAATTATCGAGACTTAGACAAGGCTCTCGAAGAAGCTTTTAAGGCAGTCTCCAAGAAAGACACCCGTAATTGCTGCAATCACTGTTGTGATTATACCTCATCTGTCCGAGAAAAACTGTAAGTATTTATAAAGTAAAATTTAAAATAAATAATGTCGTGGGTTGGTAGAGCTAAAATACTATATAAGATTTAAGGGAGTGTGGACGGAATTATTCTAATCCCGATACCTGACAGTACTCCACCGGGAAGTAACTATTTTTTAGAGCCAGAAAATATAATGAGAGAAATTTGGGGATCCCTATTTATTTTTTTAGTCTGTCCCATCATCGGGGGACTGCCTCTGATCGATTGGATAAATTATCTCGTAACTGGACGTAAATTATCCCAATTAGGGACCGGTAATATCGGTGTAACTGCCGCTTTTTACCATGGGGGTAAATTGGTGGGAATTTTGGCGGTAATTTCGGAAGCAGCCAAGGGAATTATCGTTATTTTCCTAACCCGTTTCTTTTTTCCCACTGGCTCTTCTTGGGAATTATTAGCTTTAATTGCCTTAGTCGTGGGGCGCTATTGGTTAGGAAAAGGTGCGGGAACGACTAATGTTTTCTGGGGATTAATCGTTCACGATTTTGTCGCTGTTTTTCTCACCTCAATCATTAGTGGGATTAGCTTTACTATTTTTCGAGAAAAATCTACGGGTAGATTGGTAGGATTATTTTTATTAGCTTTAATTCTC
>NZ_JASJFG010000288.1:0-6409 GCF_030065375.1 Microcystis sp. M49636_WE2
CCCCTGAAAACCGCTCACGGAGTTTATATCACGGTTCACGGACATTTTTACCAACCACCGCGAGAAAATCCCTATCTAGACAGAATTGAACGGCAACCGAGCGCCCATCCCTTCCATAATTGGAATGAACGCATCCATCACGAGTGTTATCGTGCCAATGCTTTTGCACGCATTTACAATGACCGGGGGGAAGTAATCAAAATAGTCAATAACTACGAATATCTCAGCTTTAACATCGGGGCCACCCTAATGTCATGGATGCAATCCCATGATCCCGAAGTTTACCAACGCATCCTGACAGCGGATCAAAAAAGTTGTCAACGCTTAAACGGTCATGGTAACGCCATTGCCCAGGTCTATAATCATATCATTCTGCCCCTAGCCAACAAACAGGACAAATACACCCAAATTCGCTGGGGAAAAGCCGATTTTCAGCATCGTTTCGGCCGTGATCCCGAAGGAATGTGGTTAGCGGAAACAGCCATTGATTTAGCCACAGTGACAGCTTTAATCGATGAGGGGATTAAATTCACCATTTTAGCCCCTTCCCAGGCCCTGCGCTGTCGTCCTTTCCCTAGCGACCATGATCCCCATCCCCAATGGCACGCGGTGGCCGGAGGTCAAATCGATCCCACCCGTCCCTATCGCTGTTACATCCCCGATGGTCGTTATCTGGATATTTTCTTCTACGATGGTCCAATTTCTCGCGATATGGGCTTTAATGATGTCCTAGCCAGCAGTGATTTTCTCGTCGGTCGTCTGGGACAGGCAATTAAAGGGGATCATCGTCCCTCCCAGTTAATCAGCGTCGCTACCGATGGGGAAACCTTCGGCCACCACAAACAGGGGACAGAGAAGTGTCTTAGCTATGCTTTTACGGAATCTTTCCCTAAAAACGGCTGGACAGTCACCAATTTTGCCCATTATCTCAGTATTTGCCCCCCCACTTGGGAAGTGGAATTAAAACCCGTGACCGCATGGAGTTGTGTACATGGCGTAAATCGTTGGCAGGATGACTGTGGTTGCGGGGGAGGGGGAAATTACCAGCAAAAATGGCGTAAACCCCTGCGGGAGTCCCTAAATTGGCTCAGAGATGAGTTAATTAAGGTCTATGAGATTCAGGGACGGGAATTTTTCCGGGATCCTTGGCAGACAAGGGATGACTACATTGCCGTTATTTTAGATCGATCCCCAGACGCGATCGAACATTTCCTCGCTTTGCATCAAAGTCGCAACCTGAGTAAAAGCGAGAAAATCGATGCTTTGCGTTTATTAGAAATGCAAAGACAGGCTTTATTAATGTTTACCAGTTGTGGCTGGTTTTTTGAGGAAATTTCTCGACCTGAAGGCACGCAAATTTTGAGATATGCTGGCCGGGCCCTGGAATTAGCCGGAGAAGTGGCCGGAATTCAATTAGAAATGAATTTCCTCAGTCGTCTAGCTTTCGCCCCCAGTAACGTTAAGTTATATCAAGATGGGGCTGATGTCTATCGACAATTGGTCACTTCTGCGCGGGTGGATTTGGAACAGGTGGCGGCCCATTACGCCATTAGTTCCCTATTTACCAATTATTCCAGTCATCATCGGATTTATTGTTACAATACCCGTCAATTAGATTATCAAAAACAAGCGATCGGGTCTTTAACTTTAGCGGTGGGACAGGTGGAATTAACCTCGGAAATTACCCAAGAAAGTGAACATTTTGTCTTTGCTGTTCTACATTTAGGAGGTTGGGATTTTTACTGCTGCATTCAACCTTTTAACGGTCGGTTAATCTATACCAATCTTAAGGACCATCTCTTTGAATCTTTACAACAGGCCAGTGTCTCAACCATGATCGTAGAAATGGGGCGCGGATTGGGAGAAAACTTTTTTGCTTTACCCCATCTTTTTGCCGATGAAAGACACCGGATTATGCAGAAGGTGACAGCCGAAACTAAAAAACGTCTCGATCAATTATACACCCAAGTTTATCGGGATAATTACGGCATTTTAGCGGCTTTCCAACGGGATGAGCTGCCCGTACCTCAAGAGTTACAGGTAGCGGCCGATATTGCCATTTCTCATCGTTGTTTACAGGTGATTAATGCCCTAGAAAAAGATTTTGAGCAGCGGCAAGCAACGGAAAATAATCTCGATCAATTATTTGCTATTGCTAAGGAGGCCAATCATTTACACTGTCAATTAAATATTCCCGAAGCGCGTCAAACCTTAGAAAGTTTGCTCTGGCAATCTCTTGGGAAATTATTACACGATGGTGATCCTTTAACGGCGGAGGAGGATACTCGCTTAATCACCCGTTTAATTGAAGTTAGCCAACAATTAAAGCTAGGATTATCCCTCGATCGCTCTCAGGAATTATACTATTATTACTTCCATGGTCGTCTAGTTCTTAATTCTTTGCGGTCCAATTCAATAGATGCTGCCTGTCCCTGGCCGATGACTCAATTAAAATGGTTATTACTATTAGGACAGGTGTTAAAAGTTGATGTGAGTATTTGGCTGTAAAATCAGTCAAAGGGTGGGCAATGCTCACCCTTTGATTATTGGGTAGGTTAGGCGATGATTGCCCCGGAACTCAGGTTAACCCAGAGACTAAACCCTTAGATTTATAATGGATCATAAGTCTCTCATCGAAGGTTTACATGACTATCACGCCGATTTATACCGCCTCAGCCAGCACAGTAACCCAGTATCCCGATGCTTTTGGGCGTTTTGGACGCTACGGGGGCAAATACGTCCCGGAAACCCTGATGCCAGCCTTAAGTGAACTAGAAACGGCCTATAATCAGTATAAGGACGACCCCGATTTTCAAGAAGAATTAAATCAACTGCTCAAGGATTACGTCGGTAGACCTAGTCCCTTATATTTTGCCGAACGTCTCACCGCCCATTATGCCAAAGCTGACGGCACTGGGGCGCAAATTTACCTGAAACGGGAAGATTTAAACCATACCGGGGCCCACAAGATTAATAACGCCCTCGGTCAGGTTTTATTAGCCAAACGCATGGGTAAAAAGCGAATTATCGCCGAAACTGGAGCAGGACAGCACGGCGTGGCCACCGCTACGGTTTGCGCTCGTTTTGGTCTAGAATGCGTGATTTATATGGGAATTCACGACATGGAACGCCAAGAACTCAATGTTTTCCGCATGAGACTGCTTGGCGCGACGGTGCAACCCGTGGCCGCCGGGACGGGAACCCTGAAAGATGCCACCTCGGAAGCGATTCGCGACTGGGTAACTAATGTGGAAACCACTCACTACATCCTCGGTTCTGTGGCCGGTCCCCATCCCTATCCGATGATGGTACGCGATTTTCACGCGGTTATCGGTCAAGAAACTCGTCAGCAAAGTCTGGAAAAATGGGGCGGTTTACCGGATATTCTCCTCGCTTGTGTGGGTGGTGGTTCTAATGCTATGGGTTTATTTCATGAGTTTGTTAAAGAAGCTGCCGTGCGTTTAATTGGTGTGGAGGCCGCCGGGGAAAGTATCGCCTCCGGAAAACACGCCGCCACCCTTACCCAAGGTCAACCGGGGGTTCTACATGGGGCCATGAGTTATTTATTACAAGATAACGAAGGTCAAGTTATCGAGGCCCACTCCATTAGTGCCGGTTTAGATTATCCCGGAGTCGGGCCAGAACATAGCTTTTTAAAAGATAGTGGTCGCGCTGAATATTACAGTGTCACCGACAAGGAAGCACTAGAAGCTTTTCAAAGAGTTTCCCGTTTAGAAGGGATTATTCCGGCCCTAGAAACTGCCCACGCTTTAGCCTATTTAGAAACTCTTTGCCCACAAGTGACCGGTAGTCCTCGCATTGTTATTAATTTCTCCGGACGGGGTGATAAAGATGTGCAATCGGTGGCTAAATATTTATCGATGAATGGTTAACAGTGAGCAGTTATCAGTTATCAGTTATCAGTGAGAGGGATAAGCTATTGTGCATCTAAATTTGATATTCGTTTTGACCTGTTCCTCGTTCCAGACTAGCTTAATATGAAAAGTTCTTTTAAGAAGGGTTATCAGTTAGGAATTTTGATGCTTGTATCGACAAGTTTAATGGCCTGTAGTGCCTTAAACTATAGCTCTTTTACGGAACTCGTACCTTCTTTCTCTCCCTCTCCTTCTCCTTCTCCTGTGGATGCGGCAACTTTACTTGTTTTAGAGAATAAAATCTATCAACAGGTCAATCGCTATCGTCAATCTCGCAATTTATCTCCCCTACTGTTAAATCGGGCAATTTCGCAACAAGCAAGATTACATAGCCAACGTATGGCCGCGGGTTTAGTTCCTTTTAGTCATCAAGATTTTGACAAAAGAGCGCAAACTATTGGTGTTTCAGTTCCCTATCAAGCGGTGGGGGAAAATGTGGCAGTTAATCAAGGTTATGAGGACCCGGTAATGATTGCTGTGGATGGTTGGATTAAAAGTCAAGGTCATCGGGAAAATATGGAGGGAGATTTTGATAGTACCGGGATTGGAGTAGCGACGGATAGTCAAGGAAAATTGTACTTTACTCAAATCTTTTTAAAACGTCAATCCGCTCCTGTTTCTACTAATCCCCTTAGCTACGATCCTATCGGGAATCAATCTTTTTTTATTACCCTTGAAGAAAACACTAATTATCAAGTTAATCGCTACCGAATTTCTCAAAATTTACCGTCCCTACGTCTCGATGCTCGCATTAGTCATGAAGCTCGCTTATTTAGTCAAAAAATGGCCAATAAACAGGCTCCTTTTAGTCATGATGGTTTTGAGGGAAGAGTCAAGGCAGTACAAAGGAAGATTCCTTTAGAAAAAATGGGCGAAAATTTGGCTTTTATGAAGGGATATCCTGACCCCGTGAGTGTTGCCGTCAAGGGTTGGATTAATAGTCCTGGTCATCAAAAAAATATGGTTGGTGATTATAATCTCACTGGTATCGGTATCGCTAAAAATAATGCTGGTGAATATTACTTTACACAACTTTTTGTTAAAAAGCGTTGACAAAATGACCACGATGATATTTAAATTTAATTACCAGTTTTTAACATCAGTTATCAGTTATCAGTTATCAGTTATCAGGGAAATAAAGGCAGTCGTGCGATAGGCAAAAGCATTACAAATTTCCCTCCTATCTCCTGTCTCCTGTCTCCTATCTTCTAACTATATGAACTTAGACAATTTTCAAGTGTGCGATCGAGATTTAAGCGATGACCTATTATCCCGTTATCTAGGGGTTAATTCGATCGCTGTAGATACAGAAACTATGGGATTAGTACCGGGACGCGATCGACTGTGTTTAATTCAACTCTGTGACCCCAGTGGTTTTGTCACCGCTATTCGCATTTTTAGGGGGCAAACAGAGGCTCCTAATCTCAAAAAGGTCATGGAAGATGAGCGGATAGAAAAAGTCTTTCATTTTGCCCGTTTTGATGTGGCTCAACTATCCCATACTTTTGGCATTGCCACGCAACCGATTTTCTGCACCAAAATCGCCAGTAAACTGGCTCGGACTTATACCAGCAGTCACGGGTTAAAAAGTCTCGTGCAGGAATTGGAAGGCATAGAATTAGACAAAACCGCTCAGAGTTCTGATTGGGGAAATGCCGCTAATCTTACCCCACAACAACTGAGTTATGCTGCTAACGATGTGCGCTATTTACTGTCAGTGCGAGATACACTAATTGTGATGCTGCAAAGAGAAGAAAGATGGGAATTAGCACAAAAATGCTTTAGTTGTATCCCCGTCTTCACCGCTTTAGATTTACAGCAATACAAAGATATCTTTGAGCATTAGTCGGCAAAAGTTACGGTCTATTTAATAAGTAAATAGAAGATAGATTTTGTCTTTGATCTCCCCTTAATAAGGGGGGTATCTGACAATTTTTAACACCCACCCACTCAGTCCGATTGACTCCCAATCGAACTTTAAAACCCCAGTTATGGATTGTTTATCCCCACTTCCCCACTTCCCACTTCCATCACTGGTTACTGATCACTGAAAATGCTGCCCAGGGCCAAAAGCTGCCAAGATCACAAAAAAGACCGCTATGATCCAAAATAGAAATCATCGTCATTGGTAGAGAATAGGTAAAAAATCTATGACATCTTATGCGGCCTCCTCTGCACGAGCCGAAATGAGCGAACTTCGGCGCCTAAAAACCCTGCTACCCCCAGAATTACAAAGTTGGGTAACGGTAGAAGGTTCTACAGAGATTAACCCCCCCCTGATCCGTTGTGAAGAAATTGGCAGAGATGAGGTAGAAATTCAGATAGATTTAGCCAAATGGGAAAATTTAGCCATCGATCAGCGTAATTTGCTCTTTTGGCATGAAGTGGCCAGGATTCAAAATGATAGTATTCCGCGGGAAGGCTGGGAAATGGCCGCCCTCGCTATTGGTTTAGGTGGTGCGGTGGGGGAATTA
>NZ_JASJFG010000693.1:0-3093 GCF_030065375.1 Microcystis sp. M49636_WE2
GAATGCTGACTACTCAGGGAAAACTTTTCCTCTCTACCCTTAAGGGCCGCTTTCATGAAACCAGAAAAGAGAGGATGAGCTTTATTGGGACGAGAGCGAAATTCGGGGTGAAATTGGGTAGCAATAAAGAAAGGATGTTTTGGTAGTTCGATAATTTCCACCAAACGACCATCAGGAGAAGTGCCACTCACCAGATAACCAGTCTCAAAAAAGAGACTACGATAGGCATTATTGAACTCGTAACGGTGACGATGGCGCTCATAGATAACCTCCTGACCGTAGAGAGAGAAAGCCAGACTATCCGGATTTAAACGACAGGGATAGAGACCTAAGCGCATTGTTCCCCCTAAATCCACCACATCTGCCTGTTCTGGCAGTAAATTAATCACTGGATTGGGTGTATCCTCTTCAAATTCGGAACTATTGGCCCTTTCCAATCGGGCCACATTGCGACCCCATTCGATAATCGAACACTGCATCCCTAAACAGAGACCCAAGAAAGGAATATTATTGACCCTAGCATACTCGATCGCCTTAATTTTGCCATCCACACCCCTAATACCAAAACCACCTGGTACCACAATACCGTCAACACCGCTTAAATGAGCTTCGGCCGAATCGTTATCCACATCTTCGGCACTTACCCAACGCAATTCTATCTCGCTATTAAGGGCAATGGCAGCGTGTTTAAGGGCCTCCACCACCGAGAGATAAGCATCCCCCAACTGCACATATTTACCGACGATAGCTATCTCTAATTTTTGACCGGGGGATTGCATCTGTCGGATGAGATTTTCCCACTCCTCCAGATGGGGGTATCGGGAACCCAGGTTTAATAATTCTAGGGTTTGTTGCGCTAATCCCTCTTTTTCCAGATTGAGGGGAACTTCGTAGATACTGCTGGCATCCTGAGCAGTAATCACCGATTCCACCGGCACATCACAGAAAGCTGAGAGTTTTTCTTTTAACCCCGGTTGTAGGGGTAGATGACAACGACAGACTAACACATCCGGTTGAATACCGATCGATCTTAATTCCTTGACCGAGTGTTGCGTCGGTTTCGTTTTCATCTCCTTGGCGGCCGGAATCCAAGGAATTAGGGTAACGTGCATATAAACCACGTTATTTCGACCTACATCCTTCCTAAATTGCCTAATTGCTTCTAAAAAAGGCAAAGATTCGATATCTCCCACCGTACCACCAATTTCTGTAATGACAATATCGGGGTTGGTATCTTTGGCCACCCGGAGAATCCTTTCCTTGATTTCGTTGGTAACATGGGGAATTACCTGCACGGTTCCCCCCATATAAGCACCACGGCGCTCTTTATTCAATACCGCTTGATAAATCGAGCCAGTAGTCACGCTATTGAGACGGGAGAGTTCCGTATCGGTAAAACGTTCGTAGTGGCCAAGGTCGAGGTCGGTTTCGGCCCCATCATCGGTGACAAATACCTCTCCGTGTTGAAAAGGACTCATCGTACCCGGATCCACGTTGATATAGGGGTCTAATTTCAGAATTGAGACGGAATAATCCCGACTTTTTAACAATCTTCCCAAACTAGCAGCGACAATCCCTTTCCCAATACTGGAGACGACTCCCCCAGTGACAAAGACAAATTTACTCATAAAATTCTTCCTGCGATCGATTATACCTAGCAAGGGGTGAGAGTTTTCGGGATGCGGCGGTGTCATTTTCCCAGATTTCATTATAGCTGGATGACCTATACCCCGATCCTCGTTTTAGCTCCCTCTCGAAAATCTATTGCACCACAGCCTTTAGTCACCTTCATGCCGATCATGTAAATTTTCCGCTACAATCGAGAGTACTAAGACTCAGGCAATTGTAAAGTAATATTAATGATAGATTTTAATACCCTCGCTGAATTTTCCCGCAACTATTGCGTCTCGATTTGTGCCTTTTTAGTACCCGCTAACTTAGTAACCACCGTTTTAACAGTTCTTTTTCTCTATTTCGGTCGTCCTACCCGTCAAATCTTCCCCATTGCTTCCCTAGCTTTGTTGTTCGCTATCACCATGTTTCTCCACGTCGCCACCTGGTTGATGATTGGTGTGGTTATGGCCCCCACTTTTATCCTCTTTGGACTGGGTTTAACCTGTTTTGTGATCAATCTTCAAGCCATCAGCGATCGCCAAAGCTTGGAACAGTTATTACACACCGGGGTTAATCGTCTGGCACGCTCATTCAACTAAAGAAAAGCGCCGAGACTTCCCACTCCACCATGAAGATAACCGCTAGATCTGGCTGAATTTTTTTCAGCCAAAGACTTGACAAACTCCAAAATTTCTGCTAACCTTGTAGTATAATGGCAATCCGTGTCGGCCTACGAACGCTCTTTTTAACTCTTTCTTAAGAATAAAAATTTTAACCCGAATTGCCGGTAGTAGCTAAACTAAGAGCAGTACCACGGGAAACGGTGACTATGGAAGTTATTTGTACGCGTCCCCACTGTCCGAGACCGCGTAATCAATGCCCAGACCTAGACGATAGCAATCGCTTAACCTCGATCGAGCAGAAATATTGTACTACTTGCGGGATGCCATTAATTTTAGGGGGACGTTATTTGCCAGAACGTCTATTGGGACAAGGAGGATTTGGGGCGGCATTTTTAGCAGTAGATCGTTATAGTCCCAAAAAAGCTAAATGTGTACTCAAACAATTTCAACCTTCCGGTAATTTAAGTCCGCAAGCTTTAGAAAAAGCGAAAAATTTATTTTTTCAAGAAGCGCACGTTTTAGAAGATTTAGGACGAGAACATCCCCAAATCCCCGATCTCTATGCTTTTTTCCCTTTAACAGTCAAGAATCAATTAACGGGAAAAGAAGAGCAATTTTTCTATCTGGCCCAGGAATATATCGACGGTAAAAACTTAGAAGAAATTCTCCAACAGCAACAAAAACCCTTTCAAGAAAGTGAAGTCAAAAACATTCTCAAAGAATTACTTCTTATCCTCAAATTTATTCATGAAAATGGTTCCATTCACCGGGATATAAAACCATCTAACATCATGCGCTCCCAAAATGGCCGCCTCTATTTACTCGATTTTGGGGCAGTAAAACAGGCTACCAATAA
>NZ_JASJFG010000688.1:0-4125 GCF_030065375.1 Microcystis sp. M49636_WE2
AGCAAAGCTATTGATTTATTTCAACAGGAAGCCAATCTTTTAAAACAATTAAATCACCCCGGTATTCCCAAAGGAGAAAACTATTTTATTTATCATCCCCGGGAGAGTCAAACTGCTTTACACTGTTTAGTCATGGAGAAAATTGCTGGTATTGACTTAGAAGAATATCAAAAACAAAGAGGATTTAAACCGATTGATTATAATCTCGCTTTGGATTGGTTAACTCAGTTAGCTAATATTCTCCATGAAGTTCATAAACATAAATTCTATCATCGTGATATCAAACCCTCTAATATTATCTTAAAACCCGATGGTCAATTAGTTTTAATTGATTTTGGAGCAGCACGACAGGTGACTAAAACTGTCCTAGCAGGAGGTAAAAATACAGGAATTTATACCCCCGGATATGCTCCTCCTGAACAATCTCTTGGTCACTCTGTCCCCCAATCAGACTTTTATGCTTTGGGCAAAACTTTCGTCTTTTTGTTAACCGGTAAAGAACCCAGTGACCCGAAAATTTATAATATTAATACCAATGAATTTAACTGGCGTAAATATGCCACAAAAATCCCTTCTCGATTAGCAGATTTTATCGATAATTTAATGGCAGAAAAACCTATTGATCGACCTAAAGATACCAAAAATTTGCTAAAAATTATTACCGATATTAAAGCCAATCCCCATCAAACTAAAAAAACTAAAAATTCTTCTCATGAAAAACCTAAAATTATTTCTATTCCCAATCCTGCAATTATTTCTTTACTCGCTGCAATTTCTCCCAGTTATGCTGGGTTTTGGCTCCGTTTAAAAGCTTCTTTAATTGATTCTTTTATCGTTCTTATTATCGCCGCTTTATTAGGTGGTTATATCTGTTTTCGCTTACAACAATGGTCAACTTTTAAAAACTTAAATCTTGATTTTGATATTCCCAAAGAAATCTGGGTTTACTATGCAGCAGGATTAAGTGCAGTTGGAACAACAATTATCGGTTTTGTCTTATTTATAGCGGCAATTATCTATAATATTCAAGCCAAAATTAACTTTACTCACGAACATATTGCCATCCTGACTGCTCTTGGTTTAGGAATAGTGATTAAATGGTTATATTATGTTTTCTTAGAATATCTTTTTAAAGCCACTATTGGTAAAATGTTTTTTGATTTATTCGTCACCGATAGCCAAGGCCGACGCATATCTTTTGCGAGAGCCAATCGCCGCTACTTACTAAAATTTCTCTCCACTGCTCCCTTATATTTGGGCTTTTTGCTGGCAGCCTGGACAAAGAAAAAACGCGCCCTTCATGACATGATTTCTGGTACACAAATCCGCAAGAAAAAGTAACCAGATACTAAATAGGATAAAATCAACTACAATAGGGACAAGATATTCCCGTTCGGTAATTGGGGGATTGTTTATCTTTTTCATCGATGGGATGACCGCAAGCGGGACACATTTCATAATGTCCTACCTCTAAATTAGCTGTTAGGGCCACTCTTTGATCGAAAACAAAACATTCTCCTTGCCAAAGACTCTGATCGGGACTAACTTCTTCTAAGTATTTCAAAATACCTCCCTCTAGCTGATAAACTTGAGAAAAGCCTTGATTTAATAAAAAAGCTGCCGCCTTTTCACAGCGAATTCCCCCCGTACAAAAAAGAGCTATTTTTTTATTGTTAATACTATCAAAATTGTCGTGAATATACTCAGGAAATTGGCGAAAATGCTGGATTTCTGGGTTAAGCGCTCCTGCAAAAGTACCGATCGCCACTTCATAATTATTACGAGTATCGATAACTACCACGTCCGGCTCTTTCAGCAATTGGTTCCACTCTTCAGTTTTGAGATGAATTCCTGTTTTTTCGAGAGGATTAGCCTTGGGTTGACCGAAAGTCACAATTTCCTTTTTTAAGCGAATTTTTAAGCGTTGAAAGGGCAAATAATCACAAACAGACTCTTTCACCTCTAGATTAGCTAAACGAGTATCGGTTTTTAACCAACTAATCACCTCCGCGATCGCTTGACGGTTCCCGGCGATCGTTGCATTAATCCCCTCGGCCGCCAGAAGAATAGTTCCTTTAATTCCTCTTTCTTGGCAGTATTTTTGTATTTCTGGCTGTTTTTGACGATAATCTGACAAAGCCACAAACTGGTAAAAAGTGGCGACTAGATAAGACATGGCAGGCAAGGGGAAAATTTACTTGTAATATTTTTCACTATAGGTTATAATAACGAGAGTGTCTCAAAAACCATATCGGGGGTTTAGCTCAGTTGGTAGAGCGCCTGCTTTGCAAGCAGGATGTCAGCGGTTCGAGTCCGCTAACCTCCATAGTCATGACTGATTCCCCTTTGCTTGGTGATTAGCTCAAGTCTTCTTGGGGAGACAATTAGCTAGGGTTTGCCGAAAAAATCTAAAAACCTTGTTGGCTAAGACTTTTACAGCTTTTGTCAATCAAAAAGTACCAGATATGGGAGTGATCGGGGGGAAAATTCCTGGACTTTTTCCCTGAAAATTAGGTAATTGACCCCCTCAAAATCGGTAAAACCCTACACCCCACACCCCACACCCCACACCCTGTCCCCACCAACAAACTTGTTCGGCAAACCCTAATTATTAAATGATGTCTCGTACCTATCAAGCTACTGGAATCAATCTGCAAGGAATGGCCTTCGGAGAAGCCGATCGCCTCTTAACTATTTTGACCGCCGAATATGGTTTAATTAGAGCCATCGCTCCAGGTGCGCGCAAGTATAAATCTTCCCTCCGGGGTAGAAGTGAACTATTTGTGGTCAATAATCTGTTAATAGTCGCAGGAAAATCCCTAGATAAGGTCGTTCAAGCTGAAACTATCGAATCTTATCCCAAATTAAGTCAAAATCTCGCCAAACTAACCGTTAGTCAATACCTCTGTGAGCTGGTTTTGGCGATCGCACTGAGCGAACAACCCCAGAGGGAATTATACGAATTAATCTGCAGCCATCTGGCCAGAATTGAAGTCCTCGACGAGAATCAATACATACTTCCCTACCTTTGTCAAGCAATTTTTCATTTCTTAATAATTGCCGGTTTAGTGCCGCAAGTCCATAACTGCCTGTTGACGGGAAAAGCTTTAATTGGGGAAAATTGCCTAGGATTTAGTTTCGAGGCAGGGGGAATAATAGATCTAGCTGCCCTCACAGAAACAATCAACCCGCCCAAAATCGATAGTAAACTGACGCGGCAAGAACTGCAATTACTGCAATGCCTAGGAAAAACCGATTTTCCCCCACCAGAAAACCTTGCCTCAGAACTAGCTTGGATTAACCTCGATCGCCTGCTGCGCCGCTATACTCAATATCATCTGGGAAAAACTTTTCGCTCCTCGGCATTAGTTGAGGGTTTATCTCCCTTAGAATTTTAAACAGATAGCAAAAATCATCATAATGCAACTGTTTGACTCAGAAACTAGCGACGCTAATTCTAGCGACTCTTCCACTCCTGTTTTTAATTCTTCCGATTCCTCACCGAGGCAATCCGACGCAGAAACCATGAACCGCTTGCCTAAACGTGCGCCCAAATCCAATCCTAGTCAGGGTTTTGCCCCAGTGCTAAAAAACCCGCGCTTTCTCACTCTCTGGGCGGGGGGAATTTTTTCCCAATTAGCGGATAAATTCTATTTAGTCCTGATGATCTCCCTAATTGCCACCCATTACCAAGAAGCCGATCAATCGATTAGTGGCTGGGTATCGGCGATAATGATTGCTAATACAATTCCGGCGGTGTTAGTGGGTTCGGTGGCGGGTGTATATGTTGATAGATGGTTAAAAAAACAAGTTTTAGTTATTTCTAACCTTTTACGCGGGGCTTTTGTCCTCATCATTCCCCTATTATTATGGTTAGTGCGCGAGCAAACTTTAGCCGTTCCCCTCGGTTGGTTGCCTGACGGTTTAAGAAATTGGCATTACCGGTTACAGGGAGAATTTAACTTACCCTTCGGTTTTTTCCTATTGTTAGTCATTACTTTTCTTGTCTCCACCCTAACCCAATTTTTTGCCCCCGCCGAACAATCTACCCTGCCATTAGTGGTAAAACGTCGTCATCTTCTACCCGCTAATTCCCTCAACACTTTAACCACCATGGCAGTATTA
>NZ_JASJFG010000041.1:0-5059 GCF_030065375.1 Microcystis sp. M49636_WE2
AATTCCTGTAGATTCATTTGGAAACTGGAATCACCACTAATACAGATGACCTCCTCATCGGGAATAGCCACCTTTACCCCCATCGCAGCCGGTAAACCGAAACCCATCGTCCCCAATCCCGCGCTAGAAATCCAACGTCGGGGTCCATTTTTGAGGAATTGGGCTGCCCACATCTGATGCTGGCCCACATCGGTGGTATAGTAGGCGTGGGGTGCTTGACGACCCACCTCAACGATCACTTCTTGGGGGGAAAGTCTGCCTTCCGGTCGGGGTACTTGCAGGGGATAATCTTGGCGCCAGCGATCAATCTGGGCTAACCAAGCTTGGGTGCGATCGGAATTAGTGGGATAATCAAATTCTCTGGCTTTTTGGAGTATTTGTTCTAAAACTACCCGCACATCCCCGACAATCGGCACGTCAGGGGCGCGATTTTTGCCCACTTCCGCCGGGTCGATATCCACATGGATTACCTTAGCTTTCGAGGCGAATTCGTCCAATTTCCCCGTTACTCGGTCATCAAAACGAGCGCCGACGGCAATTAATAAATCACACCCGGTCACGGCAAAATTAGCGTAGGCAGTGCCGTGCATTCCTAACATTCCCACCGAGAGGGGATGATGTTCATCAAAAGCACCGATCCCCATTAACGTGGTGGTAACGGGTAACTGAAAACGCTCGGCAAACTCGGCAATTTGGGCGTGGGCATTCGCTGCGATCGCACCTCCACCAACGTAAAGTAAGGGTTTTTCGGCGGTTTCCAAGAGGTGCAAAGCGGCCTCGATTTGACGGCGATTACCCTTAACCGTGGGACGATAGCCGCTTAGTTTCACATCTCCCGGTTCGACGGGGATATAATCGCACTGTTCTAAACCGACATCTTTGGGAATATCGACTAAAACCGGCCCCGGTCGTCCTGTACTGGCGATGTGGAAGGCTTCAGCGACGATTCTCGCTACTTCCCGGGCATTTCTAGCCACATAGGAATGTTTAACAATCGGGAGAGTAATACCATAAATATCGGTTTCTTGGAAAGCATCGGAACCGATGGCCGCCCGACTCACCTGACCGGTGATAATCACCATCGGGATGGAGTCCATGTGTGCGTTAGCGATGCCTGTCACCAAATTGGTCGCCCCGGGGCCGGAAGTACCGAAACAGACCCCCACTTTGCCGGTGGCCCTAGCGTAGGCATCGGCGGCATGGGCGGCCGCTTGTTCGTGGCGCACTAAGATATGTTGTAATTCTCCCCGTTCTTCAAAGCGGTAGAGTTCGTCATAGATGGGCAGGATCGCACCACCCGGATAACCGAAGATGTGCTTAACACCATGACGTTTGAGACTGTCCATCAAGGCATAAGCACCAGAACAACGCTGGGGAACCGTTGTTAAAGAGTCATTGGGCTTGGGAAGTGATGAAACCACAGGGCAAACCGTCCAATTTCTAACTAGAGGGATAATTGCAATTCTGTTGCCTAGGATGCAACTTGAAAAATAGCAAAATTGATAACCTTATACTTTTAGTGTATTCCATCTCACCTTTTTGGCTGCAGTTTTTTTTCTTTTTGCATCTTACCCATGCAATATCTGGGGAAGTGGGGTAGTGGGAATTATGAATTATGAATTATGAAGTGGGAAGTGGGGAGACCACTTCGTGCGCGTTGCGGGGGGAAGTGAGGAGAGGGGGAATTATGAATTATGAATTATGAAGTGGGAAGTGGGGAGATGGGGAGATGGGGGGATAAGATGATAAATATTGGTGATTTCACCTGATCTTGACTGAGCCTGGGGGTTTTATGAATAGTCTTTTGATTGCGGCTACGGATACCGATGCGGGTAAAACCGTTGTCACCACTGCTTTAGTGGCTTATTGGCAAAAATACTATCCATCGAAGGCCCTGGGGCTGATGAAATTAATGCAAACGGGTCAAGGCGATCGAGAATGGTATGAGGGTTTATTTCAGGGTCAATTAGAAATGATCACACCGCTGCAATATCAAGCACCCTTAGCGCCTCCTGTGGCTGCTGATTTGGAGGGTCGAGATATTCCTTTGGGGACGGTGTGGCAAGCTCTGCTGAACCTACAAAAAAGCCAAGATTTGGTTTTAATTGAGGGTTTGGGGGGTTTAGGTTGTCCTGTCACCCACGAGCTAACTTTGGCGGATTTAGCGGCTCAATGGCGGTTAAAAACGCTTTTGGTGGTGCCGGTGAAATTGGGAGCGATTTCCCAAACGGTGGCTAATATTGCCCTAGCAGAGCAGAAAAAGGTCAATTTGGGCGGAATTATCCTTAATTGTCTCGAACCGCGCACGGAGACGGAGATAGAGCAGTTAACACCGATCGATTTAATTCAATCCTTGACTAATTGTCCAGTTTTAGGTGTTTTTCCCTTTATCGAAGATCGTCGGGATTTGGATAAATTGGCCTCGGTGGTAGCTAGTTGGCCAGAAATTAAGCTGTCAAGCATTTAAATTGCTTGTTGAGACGAGGCAAAAGGCACAAGGCAAAAGGCAAAGCTGATTCCCAGCATCTTTCAATTTGACAACACCCATTGTAGGGCTAATTCATGAATTAGCCCTACAGGACATCGGGGGGGTAAGGGTAGGGTTAATTCATAGTAGGGTTGATTCATTGTAGGGTTAATTCATTGTAGGGTTAATTCATAGTAGGGTTAATTCATGAATTAGCCCTACAGGACATCGGGGGGGTAAGGGAATAAATTAGGGGAAGTCCAGATATTCTTGTTCTGTTAGGGCAAATTCTGGATCGATGATTTTTACTTCATTATAGGTGAGTTGATAGAGTTTGTAAACTAAGTGATCGATCTGCTTTTCTAATTCGCTTGTGTCAGCGTTAGGATCGTCTTTTTTAGCTGTGAGAATTTTATTAACAATTTTTTCTAATGCTATTTGTATTTGTCTTTTAGGAACTACAATTGGAAGTTTAAATAATTGTACTGGCTTTACTTCTGGAAATATTCTCACATCTTCATTAACTAAATCACTATATAAAAAATTCATCAATTTAGAGTTGAGAACAGCCAATAAATATAAATATTGCACTTCTGATTTATTTGGCAACTGAACTATTATTCCACTTTTAAGGCAATACCATTGATCTTCGTCGTAAGCAGCAATGATTCTATTCGCAGTTTGTCGAATTAAAATTTTAGGCTCAGTAAATAATTTTTTGCGCCTAGGTCTTAACATTACATAGTAAGGGATAACACCACTTTTAGTTTCTACTCTATTGTCTAGTTTTTCTTTGTATAAGCTTAAATGTTTAATAATATTGGGATAATTTTTAACATCTAAGTCCGAAGAAAAATAAATTATGACTTTCTCTGATTTAGGCTGTAAACAATAAGAGTTTATTTCTCCTCCAATTATTAGTTTTTTAATTATATCTTTTTCTAATTTCTTACTTTCAGCTTCATCTGATTTAAGTATAAAAGCATCTGCAAGTCCGGGACTAATTCCAGTAGCTACATCTTCAGCAATATCTTTAAGAGTTAGATTACCTGAATAACATTTTTCAATTAATTGATGATGATTTTTAAAAACAAAGCTATAAGCTTGATTAGAAACAAGATTGGATTGATCAATGAGATTATTGATTTTATCTAGCTCAACTGGTAATTTATCTCTTTCCACATCTGATAGATCTGCATATAGAGTTGAGTTGTTTAATATTTTTTTAGAAAAACTAATGATGCAGGTAGGAGTTGTAACATCTTCAAATACTCCATCCCCAAGATTAATGTCTAAGATAAGACTGTAATTACTTAGTATTAATTCTCTACTTTTTTCAAATTCAATTTGATTTAAAAAACTAGAGGGAATTATTAGTGAACACAAAGATTGCTTACCTGTAAGTTCTTGATATCTGTAAGAAAAATAATTAAAAGACTCTGGAGTTCGGACATGAATTCGATCATAATATTTCTTTAAAAACTCTTTTTCTTGGGTTGAAAAATCTACGCCATAAGGAGGATTACCAATTACAACATCAAACCCAACAAAATCCCCGTCATCATTCAACACTTCAGGAAACTCAAACCGCCATTCCAAAGCATTCTTATACAGCTTACCGCTTTCAATATCTGCAATTTCAGCAGTTAGCTTATCAATCTCATTATTTAACTTAGTTACTTTTTTCTCCCGCGCTTTTTGCTCCGTCTTAGTCTCCTCAAACAATAAACCCTGATTTTCCAGATTATAAAGTTCCCCTTGTAATTGACGTAACTTCACCTTCTTAGGATCACTAATTAATAAATTAGCACTAAAACCAGCCTTAATCTTAGCAATCAGCGTTTCCATCTCCCGCTTTTGTCCCTTAGTTTCCGCATTGCGATAAGTCTGGACTGCATTGCGATATTGCTCAATACTAAACTTCTGCTTCTGTAAAACCTGTTTAACATCCACATCCAAAGCAAAGCGACTAATCAAAGAATTACCACACTTGATATTAATATCAATATTTGGCAAAGTTTCTAAATTGCCATCCTCGCGATAATAAGCATTCTTTAAAAGCTCAATCCATAACCGCAACTGACAAATAGTCACGGAATTAGGGTTAATATCCACCCCAAATAAACACCCTTCAATAATCGTCTGTTTCTCATGAAATAAGGCTTGCTGTACCCGTTGCTTTTCTTTATTATTCGGATGATAAGCAAATAAAGTCCCCTCATCATCGTAAACCAATAACTTATCGTTTCGCACCTCTACCCGATAATCTTTTAGCGACTTACCCGAACTATCTAATAAAACCCGTAACTCACTCTTAATCGCGATTATCTCATTCAAAGCTGAAACCAAAAAATGTCCTGAACCCACGGCCGGATCGCAAATCTTCAGGCTATTAATAATAGTATTCGCTTCTCTTTTATCCTCAATTCGTTCATATAAATTATCCAAACTTTGACAATTCCAGCCTTTTACTTCATTAAACTTCTGCACAATCGCTCTTCGTATCGTTTCCCGACACATATACATGGTAATAAAACTCGGCGTATAAAAAGAACCGTCCTTATAACCATTAATCTTTTCAAAAATTAACCC
>NZ_JASJFG010000534.1:0-16973 GCF_030065375.1 Microcystis sp. M49636_WE2
GGGAGAATGGGGATAAAGTTGTTCTGCTTCCGGACAATCTTCCGAGACATTAATATCAGGATTCGTCCGCGACACCGATGCCAGTTTTCTGCTCACCGCACCGATACTTTCTAAACGCACCATTTCTTCCCAAGAACTAATCTCGTCTTCTTCTTCTGTTTCGTAGCGAATGGTGACGAGATCGCTTTCTAGATCGATAATACGAGCATTATCAATCCATCTTTGCTGATCGCGCAAGAAAATGCAGACTTCCTGACCATCCATACAGAATTGATAAATCTTGCGGTGTAACATAAATTGCTCCTAAACAACTTCTTTTGTTGGATTTAACTAACGGGAAGTGACAAAATGCCAATCTTAGCAATAGCTCAAAAATTCCCGCGGATAACACAAAAGGGAGAAAAATTCCGCTAGTAGTGGCAAGAATGGGTAAGAAAAGTCAGGTTTCCAGTTTGGGGCTACGTTCTTCAAAGACATCGATTCGATTAATAGACGGCCTCGGCGATCACTAAAAAATCGCCCTTATAGAGTCATTGTTACATAAATTTTCACTTCATAACAGTATCTGTGGATGGAATGGGGTGATGGGGTGATGGGGTGATGGGGTGATGGGGGAATTTCAACTAAAACCTCAACACTTAACCCCCTAACACCGATGCTGATTTAAAATAGCCATCATCTTTTGGGCCACCGCTGCTGTTTGTTCGAGCATGGCAAAATGACCACAACCGGATAACTCAATCACGTTGCCGCCAGTTTCAAACAAAGGATGAAAACTGGCCAGATGGTTAACGTACTTAACTTCCATAATCGTATCCTCTTTCCCCGCCAGAAAATAGACCGGCTGCGGGAGACGGGAGACAATCTGTGGTAAGAGATGAACTTCGCTGATAGTGGTGGTTTCCAAAAGTGACCCTAGGGCCGCTTGGTAATCGGCCCGGACAAAATCAATCACTCGCTGTTTGCCCCATTTTTTACTTAGGGTTTGCTTGACCATCATCCGCGAGAATAAAACATCAATCAAGGGAACACGGGGCAACCAAGGCGGTCTTCTCTCTAAGATCTGTCTTCCGGCTTCCCGAAATCGCTCAAATTCCTCCTTTAGATAGATGCCGCCGCCGGCATTCATACAGATTACCCCTTTAATGCGTTCAGGACAGCTATCCGCGGCCCACAAAGCAACACTACCACCGAGGGAATGACCGACTAACCAAGCAGCATCGAGGTTTAAGCGGTTAAGAAGGGTAATAACGTCTTGGGAGTAGGATTCAAGGTTATAACTGCTAGGAGGACTGTTAGAGGTGATTTTTTGGGAGTCGCCAAAGCCCCGGAGATCATAAACTAGACAGGGATAGTCTGGGGAGAGAATATCTACCAAAGGCTGCCAGTAGTGACGACTCAGCAGCCAACCGTGTATAAAGACTAAAACCGGTTTATCCGCTTGGGGCGAAAATAACTCGTAACTGTGGGATACTCCCGATATGTCGATGGTAGGCATATAATCAATCTCAACCTAAGTTAAACCGTTGATAGGGGTTACTAGGGAAACTTCTAGAGAAAAATCGGTGTATTTAGCCTTGTTTATAGAGCAAAATCAGGGAAGCTTAGGATTTTCCCTGATAGCTGATCAATCAATGCTATAGACAATTTCAAAAGCTTCTACTTTAAGTATAAAACACTGGGGATACCTCCCTAAAATAGGATGAGAACCCTAGACTAGGATTTATCTATGAAATGCGATCGCTTTTTGACTCTTTCCCTCGTGTTAAGTCTGGGATTAGTTTTTCCCCCTTCTTTACCCGCTCAAAATCCCCCCGCTACCACCTTTCACCCGGGTCCTTGGCAACCTGTTGCTAGGGTGAATATGAGTCGTCCCGTGGAGATCAAAATTATCAATCAAACCGATATTGACCTCAATTATGACCTATCGGCCAATATTAATTCCTCTCCCCAATTATTATCTCCAGGTGCGGAGACAACCCTAAGAGGTTTCGTAATTCCAGCATATATTCTGATTAATCGGGCTAATGCCGCCGCGGATCGCTATTCTTCTAGTTTAATCTATGCCGTAGAAGTCAATCAGGATAATTTAGTCACGATTACTGTCACCAAAGTTCCGGGGAGTACCCCCGGTTATACCACCTTTAACATCAATCAACAGGGTGCTATTTATATTTACTAGCTCTAGCTTAGGGCGATCAGACTACAATTATATGATCGCGATCGAGATTTATTCGAGATCGATCGACAATTGTAACGTTTTAGTCAATTAACGGTAATTTCCGCCCCACGGAGGTTAAATTAATAGGGGTATAACTCCCAAATTAAGTAGCTGGTTATAATTAAATTAAAAATGGATTTTAGGTTCGATCCCCCCTGCCCCCCTTGATAAGGGGGGAAGCCGAAGGCGGGGGGATCCCCCTTGATAAGGGGGGTGCCGATCCCCCCTTAGTCCCCCCTTAATAAGGGGGGCATCTGATAATTTTTCAAGCCTACCTACTTAGCCTACAAAAGGTTAAAAAATATCCTACAAACCTGGCGAGGACAAGCATGAATACAATCACTAATTTTTTAGCTAGTGCTATTGTCGGTGGTTGGATTATGACTATGGCAGTTTTTGCTATCCAAAATATCCAACCAGTTTCTTTAAAGTTTCTACAATTTGAGTCAATTAAAGTACCCATCGGCATTTTATTGGCTTTTTCTTTGGGAATAGGATTTTTTATGGCCGCAGTTATTCCGACTTTTTTGAGAAAGTCGAAAAAATCTCCTCGCAGTCGCTTTTCTTCCCCAGAATCGGGGTTAGACGAATTGGATTTTTAAATAGTCTTTTGACTGGCTAATTTATCGGCTCTCTTAGGGTTTGGTGGCTAAAATGTGTTCTAAGATACAGTCTTGCCAGCGAGGGACTGGAACGAACCACAAAGACACAAAGGACACGAAGATCGATCGGTCTTATATAAGTTAAACTGATCACACAAAGAATAAGAGAGCCATTTATCGGCAGCACCCCAAGTGATTGTAGGGGCTAATTGCATTTTGTACTTTAAACAACATTATAATTTTTGATAGCTGTTCTGACTCTCTCATGAATAGAAGCAAATAAACTTCCTTGCCATAAATAATTAAATTTATTTTCTGTGATTAGATTGAGACAATTTAAAATTCGCTTTTCCCAGTCTTTTTGATTGTAAGTATCTTTTCCCCAAGCTTGATATAATTCTCCCTCACTAATGCCACCTAATTTATGAGATAATCGATTTCTATGATTACGCAATTCTTCAGAACCCCAAGCTTTTAAATTCTTAAAGTTTGCCTGGGGAGAAGTGAGAGCAATATACTTCTCTATTAATCTCTGTTGAGTGCGACTATCTAGCTTAATTTCAGAGACAGGATTGCCATTATTAACAAAAAGTTCTTTAAGAGCAGGATATTTATTCAACACAGATGATTGTAAAGATGAATAAGTATATTCAGAATTAACCATATAGTCTTTAAATTCATGTTTTAAACACTCATAAATTAAGCCTTCTACCGCTCGGAAACTATGAAGCATAGCCTCGGTTGTATTTTTTTGTTTTAGTCTAACTACTGCGGTATAAGCTTGTTCATAGGCCATCCACCAATATTGTTGATGCTGCTCTTTTTGTTGATTATTGAAACTAAAAGAAGCGGATTGAAAAAAATCTTCAAATTGTCCTTGATTCCAGCTTACTCCAGATTTAATTAGAGCATAAGTTTCTTTCCATTTTTGTTTATTTTGTTCATAGTAAGGTTTAACTAAGTTATGAAGACCAGCATAATCATAGCGTTCTAATAATTGTAGGGCTTGTTGTCGAGTGCGATCCCAAAGATAGTTAGTCCCTAAAAAAGGCCCGGTGTAATCTGAAGAAATTCCCTTTTGATTGTTAGAAGGGGTGGGAATAAATTCATAGAATTTAATATCGTTTCCATAAAAACTCAATCCCGAAATTCTCGACGCTTCTGAAGCTTGCCCCACCCCACCTTTTAAGCACAATAAAATGGGTTGATCAGGTTGAGGTTCTATATTTTCTTTCCATACTTGTTGCCACCAACGGAACATTTCCTCGAAGTTAGAAGGGTTTTCATCATTTCTACCTATATAGAGAATATTTACTACCAAATCAGAATTTAATTTATTTAGCCAATACTTAATTAATTCTCCTGAGTAAAGAGTATCTTTTTCTCTTTCTTTTACTGTTTCATTTTGATCAGTTACTACTAAATAAACTTTTTCGAGATCATTGATTTTATCTTCCAAAAGCTTACCCAAAATGACTGGTTTTACTTGATCGCCATAATATTCAATGTTTTCCCAAAGGTATTGGGATATTTCTCGAAAAGATGATTTTTCGGTCAGAGCTAAATCAGACACTACTTCTATCTGTTCTCCGAGAATATCACCTTTCATACGATCATCGCCAATATTATACCAGTCACCAGTGGTGACTTGAAACATTAAATCTCTGGTTCCGATCGTTGCAACTAAAATTGATTTCATGAGATTATAAAGGGAATATTTGAGCAAAATTTTGAGGACTTGTATTACTTCTTAATTGTTTGATAAACTCTTGACGGGGATTCAGATTAGCGCCGAATACAGTAACTATCTGGTAATTTCCTAAATCAGCAATCCACACGGGAGAAGGTTTAGCTCCACCACTGACTTTACCACAGAGATTACCATCATATTCTCTTTGACCATTTTTACCGGTAATTTTCAAAGTATCACTGTGAAGAATGGCTAAAGCATGGGGTTTACCTCTTTGTTCATTTCCTGCACAGACAAAAATTTGACAGTTACTATCGGCCGCATCAATCCATTGATTTTGTGAAACTTGATCTACTGTTCTGAGATTATTAGTATTGATATTGGTTTCACTAATTTTATCCAAAATACCATAAAAATCTTGCAATCTTTGCTGAAATTGTTGTTTAAACCCCTGCACATCCTTGGCAATTGCCCAAAAATCTTCTTCACTGTCAATATACAATGTCGAACCACGAAACCAGGGGGCGTATTCACGAGTTTTGCGAGAATAATTAGGTCGTCTTGCACCTTGACCAATACCACCCATATCAGCTAAAAACCAAAGCAAATTTTTAGCTAATTTTTTAACATCTTCTTGTTTATCTTTTGGGGTTTCAGAAGATAAAGATAAGACTAAAGTTCCCCGTTGTTCACCACAAGGATCATTTTTACCCTGAGCATTGGTTCGAGGTTCTTTTTGGGTAACTTTACCCTCAAGAATATTCACTTGTAGATAACCGTATTTTTTAGGATTAATACCTCCAAATAATTCAGCTTCAATCTTTTGAACTTCGTTAATAGGTAAAACTCCAGAGGCCAAAACACGAAACCAGTATCGCAGCATCGATTTAAAGGCTGTCGGACGAACTTCTGCAACGGGTGCGCTCCGCATTTGCCATTCATTGCGTCGCTCATTCCATTGCCATTGGGTGAATCGTTGATAACCATGAATTAATTGACCTTCTAGCTCGAAATCCAAGCGATAAAATTCCGATTCTAATCTTTGGTTTTTTCCAGATAAGATCAATTGTCCATAACCAGTATTGACTTGTGAACCTATGCCAAGCTGTAAACCTTTTTTCAGCCATTGTTTTACCTTTTCAAGTATCTTTTCATCCTCACAGTTACTAGCTAGACGTAAACCAATTAAAAAAGTTGGTTCTTTGAGAGATAAAAAAGGATTAGGGTTAGGAGAATATTCCATAGAATCATCTTTCCATGACCAAATATTATTAGCCATGTCCATTTCTAACCCCCCGTTTTTAGAAGGTAAAGGATAGGCATCAAAAAAGACAACTTTACCCGTTTTATTTTTTTCCTCTTTGGCGTTTATATCGCCAAAATAGGGGGCGATTTCTTTTTCCGCTTCTTTCCATTCCAGATTATTTGTCGCCATGATTTCTCGGATGGCTTGGTTTCTGGCAACACCGCGCAATGTACTAGATGGAATATAGGGCATTCCGAGGGCATCAAAGGCAGGTAAAAGAATACTTTCCGGTCCGCGATGACCACCGACACGAATACGCCAAGTGGATTTGACTTGAAAAGCGATTCCGTCTTTCGCTAACAGTTGAGTACGTTGATTGAGTTGCTCAAGACGCTGAGTGTAGTTAGCATTTTCTTGGGCTGTTTGCAGAATTTGGGTTTTAGTCGCATCTTTGTGTGGATAGTCGGCAGCACGCATCCAACGGAGATATTCGACAAAACTGGCTGATTGGTCGGGTTGAGGTTCGTTTTCGGCGTTTAACCAGGGTGAGGGTTGAGGAGGATTGTTATTGCCGCCGCCGCCACTAGGAGGCTTTTTGGGGGGTTGGTGGTTATTTTGCTGCTGTATAGCCGGATTTTTTAGGGTGGGTTTTTGAGGGGGATTAGGACGTTGTAAGGGGCTATGGGACATAATAATTATAATTTCCTTTCTAGTTCAATGAATTATAAAAACTGTGGTGACAATTTACCTGAGTTAGTCCCCACTTTCCACATCGGGATAGATGGCATTAGCCCAGAAGCTAAATTCTTGGGCGATTTCCAAGCCTAAACCCGTTAATCCTAGATAATCATCGGTAGATAAATCCTTAAGAGTAGTTAAACCTTGAGAATTAGAAATATTATTTCTTTGAGATAACTTTTCTAGGCATTGAAAATACTTTTTAACGACCTCTTTTTTTCCTTCTTGATTGAGGGCAGTTTCTTCGGCTTTTAGGCGCATCATTCCCCAAGTAGAAAGATAGATATAAAGTTCAAGAGCTTGTTTTTTTTGTTCTTTGCGGCGACTATCATCACCAGTATTTAAATATAATTCTTGTAAAGCATTGAACACGGGATTGCTAATCGTTCTAGGGTCGAATGTCACGGTTATTTTGGCTCCAAAAGTTAAAAAATATTCCCTGACCAAAGGGCATCAAGAGAAATGATAATATCGGGAAATGCGGCGGCAGATAAAGTTCCTGTAGTAAATTTTTCTTGATATTGATAATCAGAATTTATCGGTTGACGGAAAACATAAATCTCTCGATTTTTGATGGCAACTACCCAATATTCTGCAATACCAGCTTGGGCATAGATGTGTTTTTTTTCGGTTAAGTCTTTACTGAGAGTTGAGTCGGAAATTTCGATTAACCAAAAAATTTCATCAGCATAGGGATGATGATCTCGATAGCGAGAACGAGGGGGAAAAACTACAGCGATATCGGGTTCAGGTTCTGAGTTTTCTAAGGTAATGGGTCCAACTTCTCTTACCCATGCTTTATCCTTGAGACGTTGACGGAGAAAGTGGGCTAATCCTTCTCCACTGTCTTTATGTAAAGGGCCTTCTGGACTCATTTCGAGAATATCTCCATTCAGTAATTCTACACGCCGATCGATTAAAATTCCCGCCGCAATCATGCGATGATAATCGACCACTGACCATTTAGCTAAGGCAAGATTATCAGTCATAAATTACCTCTACAATTGTTGCACAAAACCGCGTCCTAAACTTTCCTGCCCACCGATTTGAATAATGTCATTGTTTGCTAATAACCGTTTAAAATCAGCTTGGGATTTTTGTTTGGTTTGATTAGCTTGAGAGGTGACACCCCAAGGAAAATACATTAAGGTGTCGGGGGGAATAGCTTCTTCATAACGAAGTCCACCATCGACGGATTTATGCTCATCTAATTTAATTTTAACTTGTCGCCATAAACTCATTTGAATGAGAGTCGTGCAATGCTGATCAGGCAATACTAAGACTTGATTAATGCCACTGCTGACAGAGTTTTGGGGAATAAAACTTGACCAAGTTGACCAGTCTTTTAGATCATTATCCTTGAGAATGGCATCCTTGAGATAGACGTTCCTGTTAGCTCTTTTAAAACTACAGCTATATTCGGGGGGAATTGTCAGACGAGGATTAGTTAATCTTGTCCAACGACGGAGAAGTAAAGGCGAAGTGATCCAGACGACACCGTGACTTAGAGAAGAGATGGGCAACCAGAGAATCGAACCATCTCCTATCCAGATGTCTCCCTGTTCCAAGTTTTCTGCACCTTTATCGATTTCATTACCGAATAACTTAAATTTTAGGGTTTCTTCGGTAGCTAAAGAACGGATTTTCCCGCGAATCGTACTGGAGGGAATATATGGTAAAGTGGTATGGGATTCACGAGCAATACCCACTAGATTGCCTTCTTGAGTCATGCCTCCGGTGTGTAGGGGAGAAAGTAGATAGAAGTGAATTAAGTTCATGATTAATTAACCTGAGTTCAGGATAAGTAAAAGGACGGGTAGTAAGCTGAAAGTAACCTAAAATTCCGATAACCTGTCCTAATATTTAGTTTAGATGCTTTATTTGATCCTGTAGATGATTTCTGTCACCAGTTTGAAGGGCATTGGCCTCAGAAGTTATGGCATCATGGAGTAATCAAACGAGTAAGGGCAAAAAGTCGGCTCGCTTATTCTTTGTTTGATCAGTTTAACTTAACTATAGAAGCGATCAATTTTTGTGTCCTCTGTGTCTGGAGTGGTTCCTTCCACTCCCTCGCCAGCAAGACTGTATTTTAGAATACATTTTACCCACCAAACCTAAGAGAGCTAAAAGTCTCTGTTTAAGTGAGATAATGACCATTTTGATTGCTTGTCATCAAAATCATTAACGCAATTTTCAGCACTTCTATCTCGATCCTGTAGGTTAACTATTCTCCTTATAGTTTATCCAAAGTAATTCTGAGTAGCCTAATTTGCGCCAGCGTTGGTGATATTCGGGACTATCGGGCTGATCTTGAAATAGGCGCTCGGGTTGATTTAAATAGTATTGACTACCCGGGGGGGCGGCGAAGACTTGGGGGGCGGGAATGCTAGTATTTTCTTTTGATTGAATGCGGCAACTGATGGGGATAGCTCGATCGGTTGCGACACTGACTAAATTGCCCGGTTTCTGATTACTATTAACAGTATGGGCGAGTTTCCATTCCCAGGGCCAAGAGCGACAAATGGCTTGATTATTATCGTGACGGCGTTCAAAAATACCGGGGGTAACGAGATAGGCGATCGCTTTATTTATTTGTTTAAAGTTCTCCTCGGATTTTTGTTTTAACTCTTGCCATTGTTGACCTAAATTATCGCATTTTTCCAGTATAACTCGGTGTCCTTCTCCTCCTAACCGCAAAGTTGTGGGAGTGGGAATATTAACATCGATTCCGATCGCTATACTCCAACCGGGTAGCATTCGGATCGCTTTTTCGACAAAGTATCCATCGGCATCTTCTACCTGTTTACTTCCCGGTTTCATGGCGTTATGGGAACGAATTTCTTCTCGCCAGGGTTTATCTTCTCCTTTGTGTTTTACTAACCATTGGCAAGGGTTGATCGCTCCTGTTTTTAAATAATCGAGAATAACTTTAAAAGGTAGATACTGACGATATTTACCTTCTTTCTCTTCTTCCGCTTCATTTTCTCGATTTTGGCAATTTTTGTTAGGTTTAGCCTTAGCTAAGGGGGCAGGTTTCGAGCGATCCCAAAATATATGGTTTTCTGAAATCGTTAAATTATCACTCCAAGAAATAGGAATTAATGGGTCAGAATTGGCGAATCCTAAAGGACGGGGTAGATATAAAGTATCTCCAGCAAAAGATAGGAATGGACCGGTGATTCTAAAATAGCCATTTTTAGAGCGATCTAGTAAAGCACTTAAAGCACCGGCGATCGTGTGACCGTTGGGGGGAAATGTACTTCCGGCCCAGGCTCTTTCTCCGGGGCTAAAGGGTTTGGCATCGCGTAGGAGAAGAACATCTAGGGGAGTGATTGTGTACCAATACATTAAATGGAACCTCCGATCTTAATCTCTCTTTTTCGAGTCATAAAAGCCGCTAATTTCATCCAGCTACGCACGGCTTCGTTAAGATCATTAGGATCATTTTCCGTGGTTAACCAAAGATGTTTGAGAAAGTTGCTTAGGTCTTTTTGAATCTGCTCTGTTTGTTTTTCTGATAAGTTCTCGCGACGGTTACAGAAGGCTTTTGTCCAGGGGAAAATCGCTTCTTGTACTGGTGCGGGATGTTGTTCCCAAATTGTCGCAGCTTGTTCAAAGATACTGGCATCTAAATTCAATTCTAAGAGTTTTTGCCATTGATAAAAAACATCAAACTTAGCTGTAGATTTTAGGATGTTTCCGTTGCCGTAGAGAACGCGCACTTGTACAGCGTCTTTTTTGACTTTTTTGCCGTCAAAGTCTTTATAGGCGTGTTCCTTGGCTTTTTTCTCGGCTTCCCAGAGATTTTCTAGGGCGATAGCAAGGGGTACGGAATGATGAGCAATGACAATACCGAAACTGATAGTCGCCCGCTTTCCCATGGTAAATAGGGGACGTTTGGCGAGATTTTCGGGAGGTTTTTTGCCTTCCCATTGCCAATAGTCACCGGCGTTATTAAATTCCCCATGGGGGTCTTTTTCTCCCTTAAAACATTGCTGGATATCCCATAACCATTTATCCCATTCCCAGAGATTAGTATAGGCGAGAACATCATCACCGCCACCATAGATTAAGCGTCCTGCATAGCGTTGTTCGGTGAGGTAGGGAACGAGTTGATTAGAGAAGTCTAAAAGGGCGCGACTGAGGGCGCTATGGGTAGATGGACCCATGCGTTTATTGAGGGTGACAAAATCGCCAAAAGCTTTTTGTACTTCTTTTTCTAGGGTATCGGTTTCGGTCGGGGGATGATCGGCGTATTGATGAAGTGACTTAGGGATATATTCTCGATAGGGTTTCATTTTTTGGCCTTTTAACCATTCCCCCATTCCGTCACCATCTCCTGCGGCGATAACATACCAATCAGCCGGGTTATTGTTGGGATAGTTTTGGTCAATTAATTGGCTTAATTGATGGCGATAATTAGCCATTTCTTCATCGGTAATCTCTAGTTCTTCTACTAACCATCCCGCATTGAGAAATCGAGGGTGATAACGTTTATATTCTGGTTCGATGTGATCGTCAATGTAGGGGATTCCCCAGGGTTGGGTAAGTGCCGGGGGAATCTTTTTCCCGTCTTCTCTTAACCTACGCGAGATGGTGCGACAAGCGTGATGAAAATGGTCGAGATCACCGCCTGTTTTGAGATAACCGGCGACTCCCACGGTTAAATCGGGATAAGCGGCATCTAGACGCTCTTGGTCGCTATTTTTTAAGAGTTTTGGCAGGATTAGGTGTAATCCGCGTTTAACCGTTTCGGTGGCGTTGAGTTGTTCGATCCCATCGAATAATCCGGCATTTCGTTGCCAATATTCTTTGCTTGCTTTTTCGCTAATCCAATCGTTGTTACTATCGGGATGGACGACGGGGCCAAGTCCAGAAATGGTGGAACGGGGGCCGAAAGCGGTGGGAATCTGCCAATCGCGGGCATTTTTGACGGCAGCAAGGGCCGAACGGTTTTGATCGAAAGCACTACTCCACCAAGAACCAACATTAGAACTAAAGGGATGTTTTTTCCATTTCTCAAGGCGTAGTTTTCCAGCTTTTTGCAGAAATTCCTGCTCTTTTGTTAAGAATAGAGCTTTTTTATCGTAGAGATTATAAAGTTCGTTTTGTTTATCTCGCCAGCTTTGCGCTTTTTCTGGGTCTTCGGCTTGATTTTCGGCACTATTTTCGTTTTCTTGGTAAATTTCGCTACTGGTGAGGAGTTGGTCTTCTCTACCGATGGGGACCCCCACATAATAGGTTTGCCATTGGGCATTTAACCAACTGTCCCAGGTATGACTATTTTCTTTTAATTTGGGCATCCAGTGACGTTCTCCCAATTCCTCGAAAACTTGCCGACTAATTTCTTTCCATTCTTTTAATAAACTAGATTTAGCGGTTTGCATGGCCGCTGCCACCTTATCTTTGGGCAAGACGAGGATAATAATGTTGGGAAATCCGGCGGTTAGTAATTGTCGATCGCTCGGTGGGTCGATCCAGGGTTTAAAATCGGGATATTTTTCTAGTAACCATCGATCGATTAAGGGTTGTGCGTAGAGAGAGGGATAGATCAAACTATCGGGGCCGTATTGTTGGGCCAGTTGCCAGCAGACTTGAGCAGATAGATAGTGCAGAATCCAAGAACCTGCCCAAAAATCGCGCATTTTGCGGCTGGCTTTGATTAGTTCTTGCACAGGGGAAAAGGTAAAACTAACGAGATAAGCGTGGGATAATTGTTTTCCCGTCGGCCATTTATTGACCACATCCTCGGAGGTGAGATCATATCCCGCTAGGGTCCCGGCGATGGCCGCCGTTAAACTGGCATGACTCCAGATCGATCCGTCCGGTATTCTGGTTTCGGCGGGCATTAAAAGCAGATTTTCGTCATCGAGTAATTTCGTCGCCGCTTGGGGGAGACAGCGCCATAACCACCAAAATAGTTCTTTAGCTTCGTTTTCTGAGATTCCTGTGCGTAATCTGTCGGGAATTTGGTTAAATAGCCGTTTTTCCTGTTCTTTTAAGTAATCTGTGCGGTTAGAAGCGATTTTCTTATGGGTTGTGTCGGCTAATTTGAGATTTAAAGGTTCTCCGGAGAGGAGGTGACGCAATTCTAGACCTGTTTGTTGATCGTAGTTAACGAATTGGGTTAAACTACCGATCGCCGATCGATCGCTGGCTGAGGTGATATAGTCAGCTAGTTTGATTTGTTTGAGAATTTTTTTAGTCGATTCTTCGGGGTTATGTTTTCCCCACAACTTCATTACTTCTAAATCTCTCCAGAAGCTGTTATCACCGCGTCCTGAGTTGCTATGTAGGGCCTTGAAGACGGGATCGTGTAGTAGTCCCCAGATTTTCGCTTGCCAGTATCCTAGGGCCATAAACGCCTCAACTCCTTGCTGACCGATGTTCTCAGTATATCAATATGCCTTAGGAACCTCTAGAGATAACACGATATTTTGAAGATTTTTCTAAAAAGCTTCAAAAGCTTATCCCGTCTAAGTTTCTGGTGGTATGAATTTTTTACTATGATTATCGTCTGTTGGGGGAGAATATCGATCGACCAACATTTGCGCCGATCGCTGGTGTTTTTCCGCCATTTCTGGGGGAGAGAGAATCTGGGCCTGTTCGAGATAGCGCTGTACCCACCAGAGAAATTCTTCCAGGGAACGGGACGGGAGAGCGATGTGGTAATCGATCGAGTTAAGGATTTTCGTCTGCGGGTCGATCTGGGGATTTGTCAACTGCTGCCGGGGGTGACGCGCTTCTCCCTCCCAGATAAAGTAACTCACAGGATGAAAAAAGCGAACTTTAACGGTAATTAGGGTTAATTGTGCCGCTAATTCCAATTTTTGCGCTGCTAAATCCCCCAAATTCAAGCCCCAGCCATTTTTAATCAGTTTGTGGGCATTATTGAGGCTGTGGCGCTGTTCTTCGAGGGAGCGAGAGGGTTCTGGGAGGATTCGACAATGACCGGCGAAACGATTGAGTCGGCCGATGGCCAGACAGCCATCGGGATAGGTTTCGTAGAGGAGATACCAGCCAATGTCACGGTAAATTAACTGGAGGGGATAGATCGGGAAGGGCCCGGTAAATTTCTTTTGATAGGGATCGATCGGTCGGGCGATCTCGATTACCTCTCCCCGGACAATGGCCTGTTCTAGGGTGTCGATTTTCTCGTATAAAGTTTGGCGATATTTTCCCCGTTCCATCATCTCTTCGGGATCGGTATAGTTGATCGGTCGATCGAGTTGTTCCCAGACGGGATAGAGAAAGTCAGCCCGGGAGCCGAGTGTAAACCCTTGAAGACGGCGATCGAGTTGGTGATAGACCTGACGGATTCTCGGATCACCCTGATAGAGGGCCCGGGAGCGGAGTGCATCAAAGGCGATTTTAAGTTCGTCGGGACTCATAACCCCGGTGCCGAGATAATACCCCCAGCGATAGATGTGGCGATCGAGAATTTTGTAATCCCGTAGGGTCGTTATGTCTTTTCTCAGGGTGGCAATGGAGGGATATTCCGCAGGCCAACCGAGGGCGAGGGTGGCGGCGAGTTCTCTCACCCGTTCCTGTACTTCCGTTAATGCGTTGTGATCTTTCCCCGAATGGTAATTTTCCGAGGGATCGAGGGTTTGATAACCGACTCCGGGGTGTCGGACGAGGGTGGCGATCAGGAGCATAAGTCGCTGGAACTCGCGACTATCTCGTTCACGCAGTGTTCTTTCCCTAGGGGATTTGGGGTGCTGAGTCATACAGATGCAATCGGTTCAGTCAAGGGGAAAGCCGATATAAATTTACTTCACTCCGAGGGCTAGAAAATCCGATCAGGACTGGAAAAATTAGCCGCTCGATCGAGGGGTTAAATTATTGGCTTTTTAGGGTATCATCGACTAGCGACCGACAGGGGTGGGAGCAGATAACCTCGGTTTCCGGTAAAATCCCTCGATCTACCACAGGATAAGGGTTTTGTGGTTTATGGGGTTGACTGTGCGACCGTATCTAGCTATAATTAACTTATCCGTCGCAACTGGCTTCCGAACCCCAATCCTGTTCGGACGTTTGCCTACCGGCTCTCTCTACTCGCTAGAGAAATTAATTGAATGGAAACATCAGTGCTTAAATTTCGGTACATTTTGATACTCCTCTCTCTACTCGCTAGAGAAATTAATTGAATGGAAACAAAAGGATAGAACCGATATACTCACAGACAGAATGACTCTCTACTCGCTAGAGAAATTAATTGAATGGAAACTTAAACCCAAATTACGAGCGCAAGCTAATCGGCTATCTCTCTACTCGCTAGAGAAATTAATTGAATGGAAACTCGCACCCACCAAAGCAAACCGCTTTTCTTTAGTCCTCTCTACTCGCTAGAGAAATTAATTGAATGGAAACTGGAGATCGATTTTTCAGTAGCATCTAATCTATCCTGTAACTCTCTACTCGCTAGAGAAATTAATTGAATGGAAACGATTCGTACCATTCGCGCATTAACTTGGAAGTTTCTTCCTCTCTACTCGCTAGAGAAATTAATTGAATGGAAACATCTCTATACCGTTAGCATCGGCGAAGTCATTGATACTCTCTACTCGCTAGAGAAATTAATTGAATGGAAACCAATTAGGATTATCCGTGCATTCTTTATAGATTTGCAGCCTCTCTACTCGCTAGAGAAATTAATTGAATGGAAACTTGACAGTGCTTCTGAAGTGCAGACCTTTTATATTGCTCTCTACTCGCTAGAGAAATTAATTGAATGGAAACCCATTATCCGTAGAATGCTGTTGCTTTATGTCTTTTCTCTCTACTCGCTAGAGAAATTAATTGAATGGAAACTTGACAGCATTTCTTACCATTTCTTTTAGAGTTTTCATTTCTCTCTACTCGCTAGAGAAATTAATTGAATGGAAACCCAATAAAAAACGTCGATCGCCTCCTGTTCAATTGTCCTCTCTACTCGCTAGAGAAATTAATTGAATGGAAACTTGCGACCTTCATAGTTTGAACCGTCGTGAATTTCTACCACTCTCTACTCGCTAGAGAAATTAATTGAATGGAAACTCATTATCACCTCCCCAACTGGTAAAAAAGCTTAATTCTCTCTACTCGCTAGAGAAATTAATTGAATGGAAACTTCAGACGCTAACTTTCTTAATTCGGACATTTTTAGACTCTCTACTCGCTAGAGAAATTAATTGAATGGAAACAAATTTCGATCGTGAATTCTTCCCCGGGGAATCTGCGCTCTCTACTCGCTAGAGAAATTAATTGAATGGAAACTTAGGAGGATTTTCGTCATCTTCGTTGAATTCTGGGAAGATAATACTCTCTACTCGCTAGAGAAATTAATTGAATGGAAACTTGGATTGTCCATAGTTGGATCATTTCCTCTAATAGGCTCTCTACTCGCTAGAGAAATTAATTGAATGGAAACAATATTCCGTGGTTTCCCTCAAAACAGTCTTGGTTGCTCTCTACTCGCTAGAGAAATTAATTGAATGGAAACATTTTGTACAAAAGGAGTAGCGCAAATCATCTTTAGGACCCTCTCTACTCGCTAGAGAAATTAATTGAATGGAAACATTTTCTGTGTATTTATTAATTAGGCAAGTCTCTGCTCTCTACTCGCTAGAGAAATTAATTGAATGGAAACAGCGAACTGTTCGAGATATTTCCACGAAATCGAGCACTCTCTACTCGCTAGAGAAATTAATTGAATGGAAACTTGTCAGGGTATGGATGCTTCGCTTTTTCGGTATCCTCTCTACTCGCTAGAGAAATTAATTGAATGGAAACTCCCATTCAGTGGAATCGAGATTATTTCTCTCATCAACTCTCTACTCGCTAGAGAAATTAATTGAATGGAAACTAGATGGTGGTGGTGATCTGATATCCGATTAGATCAGTCTCTCTACTCGCTAGAGAAATTAATTGAATGGAAACCCCTCTCCCCACACTTCAAGAGCGACACGGTGCTTTCTCTCTACTCGCTAGAGAAATTAATTGAATGGAAACTTAATTCTGGGAATGTTTGAGTTAGTTCTTTTTTAACTCTCTACTCGCTAGAGAAATTAATTGAATGGAAACGCATTAATTTGGAAGTTTCTTCGATTTCGCTCTCAAACCTCTCTACTCGCTAGAGAAATTAATTGAATGGAAACTTTTACTGACAAGGAGATTGCCGAAATTTACGACGTCTCTCTACTCGCTAGAGAAATTAATTGAATGGAAACACGGTTCTCAAACACCCGAAAAAATGCAGTTGCCTACTCTCTACTCGCTAGAGAAATTAATTGAATGGAAACACCAATAAATCATAAAAAGGATCAGTAGTTCCGAACTCTCTACTCGCTAGAGAGAGAAATAGAATGGAAACCCGCTTTAAATTTTGGATTGAAATTTTGTGTTTATCTCTCTACTAGCGCTTAGACATTAGCTGAATCTCAACAGACGATTTAAATGCGCGGGCAGCTTATCCTATATGGTAATGTTTAATTA
>NZ_JASJFG010001102.1:0-4480 GCF_030065375.1 Microcystis sp. M49636_WE2
AATATAATATAAAAATAACCATAATTGGTTATTAGTCGGGATTAACCACAGTAAAAAATAGCTAATTCCGAAGGGAATCGACCCCAATAACATCCATGGTAAGCGACGACCCCAGATAGTACGAGTTCGATCGCTCCACATGCCAATAATCGGATCGTTAATAGCGTCGAAAATTCTCACCACCATCAGCACACTACCAGCTAATCCTGCTGGTAATCCTGCCACATCAGTGAGGAAAAATAGCAGGTAAAATACCGAGATATTGGCAGTGATAGCCGGTCCCAAATCCCCCGCACCATAGGCGATTTTTGTGGTTAAATTGAGTCTTTCAGAAGTCAAATGAGCCATAAAAGCAATTATAGAGACTAAAATAAGCTTAACTGTTCTGGGAGCAGTTGAGGAACTTTAATTTTTTTTGTCTCTAGTAATTCCTGAAAATATCTAGCGTTAAAAGGGAAGATTCCCCGATGACACAAGGGACAAAGAAATAGCTTGATCTTTGGCATCCCGGAAAATTCTGACTATTTCCCCGTCCTTCACTTTTTATCTATCGCCTTGACCAGCATTATGAGCTAAACTGACTAATATCAGTTATTTTAGCTATCAGCATCGGAATTCCCCTTATTCTGGCAGTTAAGTAGGTGGGTGGAATTAAATATAAGATGAACGTAGGTTGGGTTGAAGCATGAAACCCAACTCCCGCATGGGTTACGCTACCGCTAACCCATCCTACAAATAATTGTGCCTCCCTACTTACAAGCGAGAAGATCGCCCAGATTGTTCTTTTTCGGACTGTTAGCGGTTAGGAGCTATTACTGGGGAGACGATCGAAATAGATCAAGAAAGTGTGATAGTACAGATAAGAGATCGGGGAAAATTTTTTCGCCAAACCTAAAACTTTTTGACGCTGACGTTCTATGATGCCTCATATCTTCCTATTTTTAGAGATTTTTTCCCAAGAAGGCGGTATTCAATCCTATATCAAGGATGTCCTGCAAGCTTATCTCACTTTGCCCGATTGCGAGGCGGCCGAGGTTTTTTTACTGCGGGATGCCCCTGATTGTCCTAATCCTTTCAAAAATCAAGGTATTACCTTTCATTACCTGAAAAATAACTCAGCAACTCTCGGACGCATTCAATTAGCCCTTAAGTTTCTAGTTTCTCTCCTCCGGAAACGTCCCCAACGGGTTTTTTGTGGTCATATAAATTTAGCTCCTCTCACCCGTCTTTACTGTCAAGCTTTAGGCATACCCTACACCGTCCTCACCTACGGCAATGAAGTCTGGGAACCTTTACCAAATTCCCAAAAACAAGCCCTGCAAGCGGCCGCATCGATCTGGACAATTAGCCGTTACACTCGCGATCTTATGTGTAAGGCTAACGCTATCGATCCCAAAAAAGTAGCAATTCTCCCCTGTGTGGTGAATGAGGAAAAGTTTAATTTAGGTGAAAAGTCCTTGACATTAATCAAAAAATATGATACGGAAAATGCCAAAGTTTTATTAACAGTGGCACGGTTGTGGTCGGGGGATATCCATAAAGAGGTAGATGTTACCATTCGGGCCCTGCCGACAATTCTAGAGACTTATCCCGAAGTAAAATATCTAGTCATTGGACGTGGGGACGATCGCCCCAGGTTAGAAGCTTTAACCAAGCAGTTAGGAGTGGATAAACAGGTAATTTTCGCGGGTTTTGTCCCGACGGAGGAATTAGCCGACCATTATCGTTTAGCCGATGCTTACGTTATGCCCTCCCGGGAAGGATTCGGGATTGTTTACCTAGAGGCCATGGCCTGTGGTATTCCCGTGATTTCTGGAGATGAGGACGGTTCAGCAGAGCCGCTGCAGGATGGTTTGGTGGGGTGGCGCGTTCCCTATCGAGATGCCGAAAAGGTGGCTCAAGCTTGTTTAGAAATTTTGCCAGGTCAGGATCAACGTTGTCACCCGCAATGGTTGCGTCAACAAACTGTAACTAAATTCGGCAAAAAGACTTTACAGGCAAAATTACGGCAGTTAATCTAATTATAACTTCATTGGGCATCGTCTCCTCAATACCGGCCACTGACTAGCCAAAACCACAACTTTGTCACTCATTATTAAGATAACTGCTATACTCCTCTATGGCTTCCCCAAAAGATTTTATTAGTCCGGTCAATTCTGGTCAAAAGTTGGTCTATCCTTTTCGCAACTATCTTAACTATCTTCACGACAAATACTCTGATTTACAGACGGGTAAGATCGCCGATTATATTCCTGAATTAGCCCTAGCAGCTCCACAATGGTTTGGTATTTCGGTAATTACCACTGACGGTCAGATTTTTGAGGTGGGAGACTGTCAGCAAACCTTTACAGTACAATCAATTTCTAAAGCTTTTGTCTTTGGATTAGCTCTAGAAGATCACGGAAGAGAATACGTTAATAGTAAAGTCGGGGTTGAACCCACCGGAGAAGCTTTTAACTCGATTATTCTCGATGAAAAAACCAATCGTCCCTATAATCCTATGGTTAATGCTGGTGCGATCGCTACCACGGATTTAATCACCGGACAGAATGCCACCGAAAGGCTAAAACGTATTTTAGAAATGTTTAAACGCTATACCGGCAGGGATCACGAGATTAATGTCCCCGTTTTTCTCTCGGAAAAATCCACCGGCAATCGCAATCGGGCCATGGCCTATCTAATGCTAAATTTTGGCATGGTTAGCGATAAAATTGAAGAAACCCTCGATCTTTACTGTCAACAATGCGCCATTCTCGTCCATGCTCACGATTTAGCCCTGATGGCTGCTACCTTAGCTAATGGGGGTGTCAACCCAATCACAGGAATACGGGCGATCGATGAACACTACGTTCAAGATGTGATCAGTGTTATGCTTACCTGTGGAATGTACGACGCTTCAGGAGAATGGGCCTATCGGGTAGGATTACCAGCAAAAAGCGGTGTCGGGGGCGGAATTACGGCAGTAGTTCCCCATCAGTTGGGAATTGGGACTTTTTCGCCCCTTTTAGATGAAAAAGGCAACAGCATCAGAGGAGTGAAAATTTGTCAAGATATTTCAGAGGATTTTGGTTTACATTTATTCAATGTGGCCAAACCAGAACGAGATTTAAAAACATGGCTTGAAGGCAATAGTTGATACCACCCCCTACTTCCCTCTCCCCACTCTGCCATAGCTTTTAAACAGGATTTAGTCTGATAAGTAGGGAGGTACAATTATTTGTAGGATGGGTTAGCGGTAGCGTAACATAATCGGGCGTTGGGTTTCATGCTTCAACCCAACCTACGTTCTTCTTACCCCACAGTTAACTTTACTTTTGTCCTGAAAATCGATAAAACCCCACACCCCACCTGCCCCCAGGAAAAACTTTTTGCCGCAAACCCTACTTAACTGTCCCCAGCAAGAGCGCCTACCGGCCATAGAAAATTAATTTGGCCAGAGGTCTGTGGAAAAAATTTCGTAAACCTCTTGACAAAAGCAGCGGATTGTGTGTAATATAAATATCGTGTGAGGAGTATAAGTTCAGTATAAGAAGAACCTTTGGGGTCGAAACACGGCAAGACTCCCAGAGGTTCTTCTTTTTCACTCCCTTATTGGCTCAAAGTCAGCCGTAAAATCAGGTTTTCCCCGATCGCTAGTTTTTTCTCAATTTATCCCTTCTAGGTCTGTTGCTGCTTACCAAGAGCAACAGGTCAAAATTTTTGCCGAAGAAACTGCACAAGAGAAGTGTAATTCCTCGTAAAATTGGGAATTAAGTACAGGGGCAATCCTATGGCAGATAAAAATAACGGTAACGGTGGCTTATTCGTCGTCGGGGTTTTAGTGGGCAGTGCGATCGGGGCAGTGGCGGGTTTATTAGTAGCGCCGAGATCTGGAAAAGAAACCCGTCGAATTCTGCAAAAATCCGCCCGGGCTTTGCCTGAATTAGCCGAAGATCTGACCACGACGATGCAATTACAGGCCGATCGCCTATCGGAATCGGCCCGGCGTAATTGGGATGATACTTTAATGAGATTAAAAGAGGCGGTGACAGCCGGAATCGAAGCTAGTCAAAGTCTAGCCACGGACAATCCCTCCCCTGACTCGCAAGAATCCCCCCAGGGCGATAATCAACACTCGAATCACTACTAAATGACCGAACCTATTTTCTGGCTAGGATGTTCTTTACTGCTAGTCGCCGTTAGTTTAACGGCGGTTTTCATCGCCGCTTTACCTGCTCTGCAAGAGTTAGCCCGGGCAGCCCGGAGTGCCGAAAAATTGTTCGATACCCTCCATCGGGAATTTCCCCCGACTCTAGAAGCAATTCGCCTGACAGGGGCAGAAATCAGCGAATTAACCGACAATATAGATGAAGGGGTCAAAAGTACCCGCCAAGTTGTTCAGGGAGTCGATCGCAGTCTCGGTAGTGCTAAAGCTGGTCTTAGCAAGCTCGATCGTGGCAGCCGTCGCCTCTTGATCGGTTTTAAAGTCGCTTGGAATACT
>NZ_JASJFG010000025.1:0-1187 GCF_030065375.1 Microcystis sp. M49636_WE2
AGATACTATCAAAAAAGTGGATCATTGGGGATAGAAAAATTCTAAGATTCCCCGATCCCCGTCCAGTTCTACCATTGTTCCCACAGGTAAAGCGGCATTATCGCCATCATGACCGAAAGGTAACTCAGCAATAACCGCAATGCCCAAATCGCCCAAACGCTCTTTTAAGACTTCCTCTACGGTTTGACTATCACTGCCGGAGGCCGCCAGACAACGGCTAAAACGACCGAGAGCAATGCCTTTAATTTGGGAGAAAATGCCCAGCATTCGCCACTGAGTTAACATTCGATCAATTCGGTAGGGGGCCTCGGTTACGTCCTCTAGGGCTAAAATTACCCCCTCTAGGGTGGGTTGAACCGAGGTTGCGAGGAGATGGGTGGCTACGGTTAAATTAGCCGGTAATAAGCGTCCCCGCACTTTTCCCCCACCCCAACCTTGACCGATAAGAGGGGCTAAAGGACGACCTTCTAGGAGAGAAAAGAGACGATCAATTGATTGGGGACTTTCTTGGGCTAAGGTGGTTAAAACTGGACCGTGAACGCTACAGATGCCCTGTTTCGCTAAACTCCATAAAATCCCCGTCACGTCGGAAAAACCGATTAACCATTTTGGGTTAGTTTTTGCCCATGTCCAATTTTCTAAGAGGCGAGCGCTACCGTAACCCCCCCTCGCGCAGAGAATTGCTTGACAATCGGGATCTTGCCATGCTTGGGCTAAAGCTTGACGACGTTGCTCGTCGCTACCGGCGAGATAACCGAGACGATTGGCCCAATTCTCGCTAAATTCCACTTGATAACCCCTCGATCGCCAGATTTCTACGCCTTTTTCTAGGGCGGCTAATTCCTTGACGGTGCCACTGGTGGCCACCAGAGAAACTTTAGCACCGGGTTGCAGAAACGATGGGATGATCATAGGTTAATTCTCTTTTGTTGGCGGATTAAGCGGAAATTACAGGCAATTTTGTGGCAGCATGAAAACTGACAGCATATTCTATCGAATGTTTCTCGATTTTCCCGATTCGTTCTTTGAATTAATTGAGCGACCCGATGCTATGGTTAGCAATTATCGATTTACTTCCCAAGAAGTCAAACAACTAGCTTTTCGATTGGATGGTTTATTTTTGCCGCTCGATAATCTGGAACATTTGCCCTTTTATCTGGTAGAAGTGCAATTTCAAAAGGATGAAG
>NZ_JASJFG010000562.1:0-2349 GCF_030065375.1 Microcystis sp. M49636_WE2
GAGCATATACTGGATCGATCGCCGCACTGCTCCCATATCACCATTAGCAGTTAATGCTCCTAAATCCACCAGAGAAGTGACCACGCGATCGGCATCTTTTTGGGCAATTCCCAAGAGAGTCTGCATTAATTTTTCGCGCACATTGGTCTTAATTTGTCCCATCATGCCGAAATCGTAGAAAATTAAGGAGCCATCACTATCAACGGCAATATTGCCGGGGTGGGGATCCGCGTGAAAAAAGCCGTTATTGAGTAGTTGAATTAGATAGGCTTTTGCCCCCAGTTTAGCCAACAATTTGCGATCAAGTCCGGCCGCTTCTAGGGCTTCATAATGACTGATTTTGATGCCGGGGAGGTATTCTAGGGTTAAAACTTGGGGAGAGGTGTAGCGCCAATAGACTTTTGGTACTTTTACCCAATCTTCCCCGCGAAAATTACGGCGAAAAGTGTCGGCGTTACGACCTTCGTTGAGATAATCGGTTTCTTCCCAGAGAATTTTACAGCATTCTTCATAAATTCCCGTCCAATCGCGACCTTTACCCCATTTGGGATGATTTTGGAAGTATTGGGCGATTTTTTTCAGGATAGCCAGATCGATACTAAATAATTTTTTCAATCCGGGCCGTTGGACTTTGACCACCACATCTTCCCCGCTGTTCAGTTGGGCCCGGTGAACTTGCCCTAAACTAGCGGCTGCTAGGGGGATGGGATCGAAGCTTTTAAAGAGTTTATTCAGGGGTTTACCGAGGGATACCTCGATAATTTTGCTGGCCTGTTCGTAGGTAAATGCGGGAACCTGATCCTGTAGTTTCGAGAGTTCTTCCACATATTCGAGGGGAAAAAGATCGGCGCGGGTGGAGAACAGTTGACCGACTTTAATAAAAGTCGGTCCCAATTCTAGCATGGTTTCCCGAATCCAAGCGGCCTGTTTTCTGCGTCTGCCGGCGAGTTTTTCTTGGCTATAGCCGCCGTTATAGCTCCATTTTTTACCGTTGAGCCAGAATTGATACAGTACGGTCAGAACGAATCGCCAAATATCTAGACGACGACGATTGATGGAATAGCTTTCTCGATTCCAACGATAGCTATTTTTGGCGACTTGGAGGGCCGGCATTGCTGGGTTTAACTCTGGGGTAACGGGGACGGGTAGAAGGGCTGACACGCAGTTTTTGGGGCTTTAAAGCGACTAAAAGAGGGTTTTTGGTTAATTCTGGTGGTTTTTTAGTTCCGAGCGCAATTGGGCGATTTCGGCCCGCATTTCGTCGATGTTTTCCTGCACATCGGCACTGGAGGAACCACCGGACTCTGTACCAGTATATACTCCCTTTTCCATGGCTCGCTCGGCTCTCATTTGCACTTCTTCGACGAATTGCCGCAGGTTTTCCCGTTGTTCGGCATCAAATTTGCCTAATTCGCTTAAAGCGTTGGTAAACGCATCTTCTAGCTGTTCACTGACTACTTCAGCGATCGCTCGTCCGAGGAAAAAGGCGTGAATAACGGGGTTAGTCATAATCTTAAATGGATGTTTTCGCTTGCTGGGTTTTGTGAACGGGAAAGGCGATCTATAAATTCCCTAACTACTAGGTTAGGCGACAGAACCGGAAAAGGCAAATCGTTTTTCTGAAAACGGGGGTTAGACGGGGGGTTAATCGACAAAATTAAGGGAAAGAAAAGGCTCTAAGGCGGTAAAGTCCGGTTCGATCTCGTCGGGAATTATCGCTGAAATCAACCCGATTAGCGAAATAATAGTGTCATCAACAATATCGGTCTCAGGAGAGTTAAGATGCTCAGAAAACGTTTATTAATCCCCTTAATACTATCCCTAGTCACTTTCGGTCTAGTGGTGGCCTGCAATTCCGTCACTCCCACCAGTCAAACTAACCCCAGTCCCGCAGAAAACGCCGCCACTGGTGCTATTCCCATCGGTGCAGCTTTAGCTCAAACCAGCAATCTCGCCCTATTGGGACAGGAACAGGTGATCGGTGTCAAGATGGCTGAAACATATTTTAACAAAAAGGGCGGAGTCAATGGAACACCGATTAAAGTTATTATCCAGGATGTGGCCGGGGATGAACAGGGCGCGATCAACGCCATTAATACCCTAATCACTCAAGATAAGGTGGTGGGTATTCTCGGTCCGTCCCTGTCCCAGCAAGCTTTTGCCGCTAGTCCGATCGCCGATCGAGCTAAAGTTCCCATTCTCGGCCCGTCTAACACGGCTAAAGGTATCCCCCAGATCGGTGAATATGTGGGTAGGGTGTCCGCTCCTGTGGCTGTGGTCGCTCCCAATGCGGTTAAAACCGCTTTAAAAATCGATCCCAAGATTAAAAAAGTGGCTGTCTTTTTTGCC
>NZ_JASJFG010001018.1:0-8691 GCF_030065375.1 Microcystis sp. M49636_WE2
AAATTTCTGGGAATCGGTTGTCTTAGACTGCCAAATTTTTCACGAGTCAAGCTTTCTAGTTGTTCGATAGAAGGTTGACTATTTTGGTGAATTTTTCCGTAAATTGCACTCAACGTGAGTTGTCGTTCTCCCTGACGATTGATGCGATAGGGAGCAATCATCAGAAAATAACCATTTTTGCCGATAAAATTCAGATTAATGAAATCTTCTGATAAAATGCTCCAGTCGTTGGTTTCTAAAGCCGCTGCTGTTTTCCACAGCCACTGAGCCGGAACTTCACAGCTATCTGCTTCCTGTTGACGGAGTTTTTTCGCCGCGATTGCAATTTTATTTTGCTCGATATCTTGGACGATTTCTTGGAAGAACTGTTGTTGATTAACCAGGGTTTGATTCATTTTTTGGGTAGCTAAGTTGGTGTAATAGTTTAACGTTGTTTTTTGACCCGTCTCTCATCGGCTAAACTCTTAGCCATTTTAAGATTTTAGGGTCTTTGTCATAGCGATAGGTCAGTCCATCTTTCCCCGTAATTGATTTTCCCTGACTGGCTTTGCTTCTGATGCTACTGAGGGAATAGTCGCTTAATTCCTTCATTTGTGCATGGGAAAGTCCCTCTTCGACTTCTGTTAAGATTGTTGTCGTTGGCGATTCGGGGGGGGGTTCCCCGGCAGAATTGATTTTAGGATTGACCTCGGTTTCCTGATTCGGTAAATCTTCGAGCCTATCTTGAGAATTATCGACAGAAATATTAATAATTTCTTTCACTTTTTGTCGGCGATATTCCTCCACTGTAAGCAGTTGCCAATGGGAATTACTAGAGAGTTCTAAAACCCATTGATGATAGTTAAAGAGACTTTCCCGATGTCCGACACTAATAAAAGTTGTGTGAGTTTTCTGCAATTGCCGATATAAATTTTCCTCATTGTTTAAGTCCAAAGCACTTGTGGCTTCATCGAGGATAGTAAAACTGGGACGGGTAATTAATACCCTAGCAAAAGCCAAACGTTGTTGTTCTCCCAGGGACAAAATGTTTTCCCAAGGCTCTTCTGTATCAAAGCTATTGACTCGATTTAGTAAATTTTGGAGATTGACTTCTTGCAAAACTTCCCTTAATTTTATCTCATTGGTTTCTTGATTGCGATTGGGATAAAGTAACTGTTCTCGCAAGGTTCCTAATATTATATAGGGACGTTGAGGCAGAAACAATACTTCTTCTAGGGGGGGACGAACTAATCGGCCTGTGCCTGCATTCCATAAACCGGCGATAGCGCGTAGCAAGGAACTTTTACCCCGACCACTCGGACCGACAATTAATAAACCTTGTCCGGGCTGAACAGAAAGGGAGAGGTTTTCGACAATCACCTGTTCATAATCGGGAGTTTGCAAGGTGACATCTTCAAAGGAAAATTGGTTTTCTTCGATGGTTGTAATCGTGCTTAAATTTTCTGGTTGTTTAATGACTTCTTCTAAGGCTTGGGAAAATTGCGATAGACGTTCAACATAACTGCTAAATTGTGCCGAAGTGCCAAATTCACTAATTAATTCCGCCAGCGCCGTAGCAAACAAATTAGCCGCTAAACAGGCTTGCCCGACCTGTCCGAAACTAATGCCCTCACTATTGATATACAAAGGACCCAAAATGACAAAAGTAAATACTTGAATTGCCGCCTGATAGCCCCGACTAAAAATTTCTGTGCCTCTCTCCCAATCAATTTTACGTTTAGCACTGTCTAAGAGTTTATTAAATCGCCGCTGAATAATATTTAATTCCTGATTTTCTCCCTCAAAGAAAGCGATAGACTCCGCATGATTACGAATATGAGTTAGAGCATAATTGTAGTTAGCCTTAAGTTCTAATTCTTCTTGAGTGATTTTATTTAAGGCTTGGTTAAAATAGATAGCAATGACGTTACCGAGAATTGTCCAAACGACTAAAATAATGGCGACAGAGGAAGAAATTGACCAGAGAATCACTAAAAAAGTGATCATATCTAGGACATTTTCCAGGGCAACGGCAAAAAAGGAGAGAGCTTTACTGGTAATCGGCTCAATTTCCTGGGATAAACGCTGATCTGGGTTGTCGATATCGGATTTAAAATTAATTCTGTAATAGGCGCGATTATGCAAATATTTGTTGAGAATCCAGTCATTGAGCCAAGCATACCAATCCAGGGCGATTCTTTTTCTGAGAAATTTAAGCAAGCCAACTAAAAGGGTGACAAAGAGCAGTCCAACCGCAAAAACTACCAAAGTTTTGACAAATTTATCAAAATCACTTTTTTCAAGGATGACATCAACTAAGTAATTACTAACAAAGCTATTGAAGGCATTTAAGCCTACAACCGCTAGGATTGCCCCGATTAGTAGGATGAGCATTGCCCAAGCTTGGATCACATCGGAAAAAGTCCTTCCCCCCGATTCAGTAGGATACCAATAGGGAGCAGCGATCAGCTTGACACTGTGCCAAAATTTGCTGACATCGGAGATAATATTAGTCGTCGATCGATCTTGAGGGACTTTGGCGGACATATAGCATTTATATTTGAGTTGTGGACATTTTGCTGGAATGATTTTAGATTTTGGCTGGATTGGCGGATTAGAAGGCAATTGGCGAAAATATAAAGCTCCCCGACAATTTTAAGGTTATTGTGTTTGAGTTGTGGTAACATACTCCCGTCGCTTTATCTGTCAGCATAGAGTGATCGCTTTCTCAGCCCCCTGCTACTGCTTTTTTAACCCTCGTTATCTTACTACAAGTAACCATTGTTTTGATAGCTAAAGCTAGTGAGCGCTTCTCAGACTACCACATATTACCGAATTTCGTTGACCATGACAAATTTTCTTTTCTATGATAGGATTTCATGGTACAGTTTTCAAAGCAATGAGGTGCGCCGATTTTCTTCCCTGTTCCCTGTTCCCCGTTCCCTGTTCCCTGTTCCCTGTTCCCTGTTCCCTCAAAGCGATAACAGACCTTGCGACATCATGGTGAAAAATGTTCGATATATGTTACATTTTGTACTCGGCTTCCTTGCGCCCCTACAGTGGGGCAAATTCGGTTTCTGTAGAGGCATAAAGCATACGCCCTACCCTAGAAATCTTTTTTTATCATCACAAATGCGGGCGAGTCATGAGTAGAAATATGAAAACAATTTACCCACTTTCACCGGGACAAGAAGCAATGTGGTTAATCTGCCAAATTGCTCCGGAGAGCGTTGCTTATAATATATTTATTACTGCAAAAATTCATGCTTATTTAGAGATTGCTGTTGTCAATCGTGTCTGGCAAAAAATTATTGAAAAGCACCCGATTCTGAGAACCACATATACCAGTTATGAGGGCAAACCGGTACAGCAGGTTAACCAGCAAGAGAATTTTCAGGTTGAGGTAATAGATGCCAGCGACTGGAGCGAATACCAATTAGTAGAAAAAATCTATGCTATTGCTGACCGCCCTTTTAACTTAGAAAAAGATTCAGTTTTGCGGGTGAATTTATTTACTCGTTCAGCAGAAGAACACATTCTCTTACTGACAATGCACCACATTGCTAGTGATATGTGGTCTTATGATTTACTGCTGGGTGAATTTCAAACGTTATATACTAATGAAATCAAGCGAATTAGTCAAGGGCAGACAGAAACAGTAGATTCTCTCAGTGGAAAAAAATCTTATGCAGATTTTGTCCACTGGCAGTCAGAAATGCTATCTGGTTCCAGGGGAGAAAAACAGTGGCAATATTGGCAAAAACAATTAGCTGGCGAATTGCCAATTTTGAATTTGCTCCCAGACAAACCCCGCCCCCCAGTCAAGACTTATGAGGGAGCCTCATACATTGTCAAGCTAGATGAACAGTTAATTGAAAAACTCAAGCATCTAGCTTTAGCATCTGGAACCAGCCTTTATCGGATTCTGCTTACAGCATTTTACGTCCAACTTTACCGCTACACCAATCAAACAGATATCCTCTTATGCAGCCCGATGAGAGGACGGCCGGGTAAAGAGTTTAAAGAGATTGTCGGCTACTTTTCTAACCTGACCGTTTTAAGAGTTTCTGTCCAGGAGAATGCCACATTTACAGAACTTCTTGCTCAAGTCAGCAAAATAGTTAGCCAAGCTCAAAATCATCAAGATTACCCATTTTCTCTGTTAGCAGAAAAACTCCAGCCACAACGCGATCCCAGCCGTTCGCCTTTCTCTCAAGTTAGTTTTGCTTGGCAAGCACAAACTTGGTGTGAACCAAAAAATAATTCCTTGCATCTGCAAAAATCAGTGTTGCCAATGGAGCCACACTTGTTCGGACAACAGGGCGGACACTTGGATTTGAGTTTAATGGTGAGAGAAGCGAAAGGAGTGATTAAGCTATGTTGGCAATACAACACTGACTTATTTGACGCTGCTACTATTGAGCGCATGGCCAAGCATTTTGAAAGACTGCTCAACTCTATTGTGCTGAACCCACAGCAGCCCATTTCCCAGTTACCAATGCTCACAGAAGTTGAGCAGCAGCAGTTACTTTTTGAGTGGAATAATACTCAGGCTGACTATCCATTAGATAAGTGTATTCATCAATTATTTGAGGAACAGGTGGAACGAACTCCTGATAATATAGCGGTCGTGTTTGAAGACCAGCAGTTAAATTATCGGGAGTTGAATGCCAGAGCGAACCAGTTAGCTCATTACCTGCAAAATTTGGGGGTGGGACCAGATGTGTTGGTGGGAATTTGTGTCGAGCGTTCCCTAGAAATGATGGTAGGACTGCTAGGTATTTTGAAAGCAGGTGGAGGTTATTTACCAATTGACCCTGAGTATCCAACTGAGCGTTTACTGTATATACTCCAAGATGCTCAAGTTAGAGTTCTATTAACCCAAAAACATTTAATCGCAGGACTTCCAAAACACCAATCAGAACTCGTTTGTTTAGATACTGACTGGTCGTTTACCACTCAAGCACAGGAATCAAATCCCGGCTGTGAAGTTCAACCGGAAAACTTAGCTTATGCAATCTACACTTCAGGTTCAACAGGAGAGCCAAAGGGAGTGATGATTCAGCATTCCTCCGTTGTCAATCTTGCTCACGGACTGCATCAAGCTATTTATGCTCACCATCAGATTTCCCCATTGCGAGTCAGCATCAATGGTTCTTTAGCTTTTGACACTTCCGTGAAACAGATTATCCAACTGATATATGGTCATAGCCTGAACATTGTGCCAGAAAAGGTGCGATTTGATGGCCATGCCATGTTATCCTACCTGCGGCAGCAAAAAATAGATGTATTGGATTGCACACCATCGCAACTGAGGCTACTGATTTCAGTAGGATTGCTGGACAGTGACAATCATCCTCAATCTGTTTTGGTGGGAGGAGAAGCCATTGATGAATCTATGTGGGCAACTTTGGCAAAGGCTCAAAACATTAATTTCTATAACGTTTATGGACCGACAGAATGCACTGTGGATACCACAATCTGTTTGATCACAGCTAACCTCAAACCAGTGATTGGTCGTCCTATTGCTAACGTACAAACCTATATTTTAGACGAATATTTACAACCTGTTCCTGTTGGTGTGCCTGGGGAATTACACATAGGCGGTGCGGGATTAGCGAGAGGCTATCTCAATTGTCCAGAGTTAACCAATGAGAAATTTATCTCTCATCCCTTCCATCAGACAACAGAAAGCAGATTATATAAAACAGGAGATTTAGCTCGTTATTTACCGGATGGCAATATCGAATACTTAGGACGTATTGATAACCAGGTAAAAATTAGAGGATTCCGCATTGAATTAGGAGAAATTGAAGCGGTTCTGAGTCAGCATAATTATGTAGAAACAACTTGTGTCACCGCTCGTGAAGATAGTCCAGGAATAAAACGCCTAGTTGCTTACATCGTGCCGCCCAAAAATGTCACCCCAAGCACAAATGAACTGCGGCAATTTCTCAAAGCTAGGCTCCCAGATTACATGATTCCTAGTGCTTTTGTTACCTTAGAAACCTTACCTTTAACCCCCAATGGCAAATTAGACCATCGTGCTTTACCTGAACCCAACTTGCGTGGGGAGATAGAATTGAATTTTGTTGCTCCTCGTAACCTAGAAGAAGAAATATTAGCCACAATCTGGTCACAAGTTTTGCGAGTAGAGCCAGTAGGTATCTATGATAACTTCTTTGAACTGGGGGGCGATTCCATCCTGACTATTCAAATCATTACTAGAGCGAGAAAAGCAGGATTAGAGTTAACCCCCAAACAATTATTTACCCATCAAAGTATCGCCGAATTAGCCACAGTAGCAACAAGAGTCACCGAGTCACAAACAGAACCAGAAATAGTGAATCCTCCGCCGCCTGAAGCGGATACTGGAGATTACACCGCCCAAGATTTCCCCTTATTAGAAATCGACCAAATAGAACTAGAACAAATATTAGCTCAACTGTAACGATGAACTCCCAGATGAATAGCACAAATAGACAAAATGTAGCCGATATTTATCCCCTATCGCCGATGCAACAGGGGATGTTGTTTCATAGCTTGTATGAGCCAGATTCAGATGTATATTTCGTCCAATTTAGTTGTAATTTAAAGGGCAATGTCGATGCAACAATATTTGAGCAAGCTTGGCAAAGATTAGTAGAAAAGTATGTCGTTTTCCGTACAGCTTTTATTTGGGAATCATTGAGCCAACCTGTACAAGTAGTGTATCGACAAGTAACTGTGAGAGTCGCTACTTATGATTGGCAACATTTAACCGCACAACAGCAAGAACAGGAATTAGCAGTTTTTTTGGAGAGTGATCAGCAAAAATCCCTAGAATTGTCTGAAGCTCCATTAATGCGCCTAAATCTGATCAAGTTGGATAAAAATACCTATCAATTTGTTTGGAGTAGTCATCATTTATTACTTGATGGTTGGTCTTTATCTTTAGTGATTAAAGATTTTTTAAAGATTTATCAAGAAATTTCTCAAAATCAGATTAGCACTGATCAAACTGTTGTCAGCTATCGCCAATATATTGCTTGGCTACAGCAACAGGAACAAAAACCAGCCGAAGAATTTTGGCAACAAAAACTGCAAGGTTTTACTGCTCCTACTCCTTTGGTCATAGAAAGATCAGCGAATTCAAAAAATAGCAACGTCTATAAAAAACAGCAAATTCAGTTCCCCGCTTCAACCACAGCCACCTGCCAATCTTTTGTTAGGAAAAATCGCTTGACACTGAATAATTTAGTGCAAGCAACTTGGGGATTATTGCTATCTCGCTATAGCCAAGAAACAGATATAGTATTTGGTGCGACTGTATCTGGTCGTGAGACATCTATTGCTGGTATTGAAGCAATGGTGGGATTATTTATTAATACCTTGCCCATGCGAATCCAACTTAAACCGGACACCTCAGCACTGACTTTATTGAAAGATTTACAAGCTCAGTTAGTTGAGTCTAATCAATACTCATATAGTTCATTAGCAGAGATTCAAACTTGGAGTGAAATCCCTAGAAGTGCATCTTTATTTGACAGTATAGTTGTTTTTGAAAATTATCCAGTTGACGCTACTGCGGTCTTAGGCAATGATAGTTTTTGTCTGGAAAATATTCAGGTTTCTCAACAAACTAATTATCCTCTAACATTAATTGCGCTCCCTGGGGAGCAATTACAGGTGCGAATTAGCTATGATACTAACCGATTTGATGATGGGACAATTACTCGCCTATTGGGGCATTTTCAAACCTTACTGGAGGGAATGGTCGCCAATCCAGAGGCGCGAGTTTCTCAATTACCTCTGCTGACAGAATTTGAGAAAAATCAATTATTAATAGACGGTCATAATCCGCAGGTTGATTACCCAGTTACTAAGTGTCTTCACCAGTTATTTGAAGAGCAGGTAAAACGCACACCCGAAGCGGTAGCAGTTGTATATTCAGATCAACAATTAACCTACAATGAATTAAATAATCGAGCTAATCATTTAGCGCATTATTTACAGTCTTTGGGAGTAAAACCTGATCAATTAGTGGGGATTTGTCTTGAACGTTCTTTAGAGATGATTGTGGGGTTATTGGGGATATTAAAAGCGGGTGGTGCTTATGTTCCTCTTGACCCAGAATATCCGATTGAACGGTTAAGCTTCATGTTAGAAGATGCTCAATTATCAGTGCTGTTAACGCAACAAAAGCTAGGAGAAACTCTACCTCAACATCAAGCTTCGATTATTTGCTTAGATACCGACTGGGAAAAAATCGCTGAAAACAGCCAGTCAAATCCAGAAAACACGGTCACTCCAGATAACTTAGCTTATGTTATCTACACTTCCGGTTCCACAGGTAAACCGAAAGGGGTGTTAGTCAATCACTCCAATGTCGTGCGATTATTTACCGCTACAGATGCTTGGTATAATTTTAATAGTCAAGATGTCTGGAGTCTATTTCATTCCTACGCTTTTGACTTTTCGGTGTGGGAAATGTGGGGAGCTTTGTTATATGGTGGACGCTTGGTAGTTGTACCCTACTTAATAACTCGTTCCCCCGAAGCATTTTATCAGCTATTATGTCAAGAAAAAGTAACAATTCTCAATCAAACTCCTACCGCTTTCCGTCAGTTAATTCAAGCTGAAGAATCCTTAAAAGGAAGTTTTCCCTTATCAAGGGGGGATCGTTCATCGACAACAGATAACGATTTAAGCTTACGTTTAGTTATTTTTGGA
>NZ_JASJFG010000872.1:0-3629 GCF_030065375.1 Microcystis sp. M49636_WE2
AAGAAATAAATGGCCATCAGTAGCAGAAAAATATAAAAAGTAATCCGCACCAATCGATCCGGTAATTTCGGTAAAAAACGAGTGGTTACTTGTACACCTAGGGAACCACCGATACCTAAAATAATCCCTTGTAGATAAAGAATATGACCGGCTTGGGCATGAGCGAAACAGGCGGCGATCGAATTGAGTAAAACCACACCTAAACTGGTGACAATGGCGATTTTGATCTTTTCTGCCAAAAAAATCATTTGTAGTGGCACCATGATCGCCCCACCGCCAATTCCGAAAATACCAGCTAAAAATCCAGCGATTCCTCCGGTTAGCAGACAGGCTAGATTAGGATGCAATCTAAGGGCAGAAACTGGCTCTTTTTGGCTTAAATTTTGCTTGAGATTGGTTAAATAGATATTGAGTAGTAAAAAACAACCAAAAGCCGCTTCTAGGAGGTGTTTGGGGCTAGATTTGACCAGATAGACCCCGATAAATGCCGTAAAAATCCCGGGTAAACCTAAGAGGAGAACTCGCTGCCATTTGAGGGAACCTAATCGCCAATTTTGGATCGTACCCCCTAGGGAAGTAAAAACGATCGCTAAACTGCTGGTAGCCACCGATTCCCCGTAACTGTAGCCCAAATTTAACAGGATCGCCACGGAGATAGTGCCACCCCCAATACCAAATAAACCCGCTAATAAGCCCGAAAAAACGCCCGTTATCAGTAAAATCAAGTAATTGTCTGCCATTATCTTCGGTTCATGGCCTTGAGGGGTCTGAATAGTCGTGCAAAATTAATTTCCTAGTGGAGACAGGAGACAGGAGACGGGAGACAGTATTCAGGAGATTATTTTCATTTATTCTCCCCACTCCCAACTCTGGCACTCCCCACTCCCAATTCATAATTTATAATTTATAATTCATCATTCCCCAAGAAAAACCCCACGGTTATAGAAACCTCGGCGGAAAAGTCTCTATAACTGGGTTTTTCTAGGAATATTAGGAAAGGAGATTGCCGCGACTACCGTTAGGAAGAATAGTCTCTTCGAGGGAAGCAGAAAGGAGATTATTTTCGGTTAAAATCGCCCCGATTAAGTTAGCTTGTTTGAGATTAGCTCGTTTAAGATTGCTTCCCACTAAATAACTCAAGAGTAATCCCGCTTGGTGTAGATTAGCACCGGAAAGGTTAGCGGAGGCTAAATTAGCACCGAGCAGATTACAACCGGTTAAGTTAGCCTGGCGAAAATTGGCTTTATTCGCGTCAGTTTTGCTTAAATCGGCTCCGGTTAAGTTAGCTCCCTCAAAATCACTACAATTGAGGTTAGCTCCCGTCAGATTAGCACCTTCGAGGTTAGCACAACGTAAATCCGCCCCGCGTAAATCCGCCCCGCGTAAATCGGCATAGCTGAGGTCGGCGTATTGAAGCTGGCAGTTTTCCAGATTAGCTTGATAGAGATAGGCTCGAATTAGGTTAGCTTCTTTTAAGTTAGCATGGCTAAGATTAGCAGAGCTAAGAATAGCACGAGTGAGAATAGCCCGTTTTAGGTTAGCTTTCCCCGCCATGGCATGGGTTAAAGTGGCTGAGGTGAGATTAGCGGCTTCCAGATTTGCTTTGAACAGTTGAGCAAAAAGTAAGCTACTGTGAATTAAACAGGCAGAACTTAAATCAGCCTTTTTGAGGACAGTATTACTCAAAATTGCGCCGCTTAGGTTACTTTGGCGCAAATTTGCCCCAGAAAGATCGGCTTTAGTTAGGTTAGCATCGATAAGACAAGCTTTGCTTAAATTAACTTCTTCCAGGGAAGCGTCCTTGAAATTAGCGTTAATTAAACAAGCTTCAGTTAAATTGGCTCGTTTTAAGTAACTATGACTTAGGTTAATCTGGTTTAAACACTGTCTCTTTAAATTGACTCCGCTAAGTCTGACTTCGGCAAAGTTGCGTTCACCTCGATTATACAGTTCGATTAGATGTTCACGATTGGTTAAGGCATTGCTACTCATAAAATAACTAAATTGTTCTGGAAGGTGATTTCCAGAGAATTGGTTGGGGAAAATTACTGATCATGAAGTCGATCTCTAGGATTAGTACAGGGAGCGACTGGGAATTTTTGCGAATAAATAGAAATTTTCAACCAATTATGGGCTTAAAATCCCTATTGGCAATTACTGAAGCGGGTAAATAACCACAAGAATCGGGGTTCAATACCAAAAACAACCTTTACCTAAACCCGCCACTTGTTACCAGCCAGGTCTAGGCATTAAATTAGAGAAGTCTTGTGCGTCAGTTTTTCTGACTGAATCTACTGCCTCGCCGATGTCTTGACTCGGTATCATACAGTTGAATTTGTTAGGTCTGCTTAGTCAGTCCAGTAGCCAACAGGCTAAAACTCTTAACCACCAGATTTCGGGGACTTTCCGGTTGGCAATCATAAAACTTCGTGAAAGTCAATCCCTCTTAGGGGTAAATCGCCCCATTTTATTCCCTGAAACATTGGTTTAACAAGTTTATCAGGTTGTGGTCTGTTTTGGCAAGAGGCGTTAATGGCTTTTCAGTAATTCCCAAGGCAAACGGTAGCACAGAATACAGAATCAGTCTTACTCTTGCCTTTCAAAATCAAGTGAAGGGTTTGAATAGTGGGTTTCGGGGGAATGGAAGTCAAACAACTGAATTTTATGGGGATGCTGAACTATTTCCAGTTAGTTATCGCTGGGATAACTGACCCTCGAAATGCCAGCAATGCCAGCCGCTACAGTCTGAAAGACTCAATATTAGTGGCATTTGCCGAGTTTTTTCGCCAGAATGAATATTTCTAGAATATCAGCGTCAACTTAATATAAGTAGTCGTGCAAAATTAATTTCCTAGTCGAGACAGGAGACTCCGAGACGGGAGACGGGATACAGCTATTAGGGATCGGATTTGAGTTTTCAGTTCACTGTTTACTCACAGCAGAAGTCTGACGGAGTAGTGGCTTAGATGTGTAATTAATTGTGCTTAGATACTTAGCGATCCTAAATCATTTTCAAAAAAGTGATAAGACAATATTGAATGTTTAACTATACCAAAGACAAAATGATTTTTATTTGGGGTTGTAGAAGGCAAATCCTGATTTTTTGCAGAGGAGGGGATCGAGGTTGTCGAGCTTGTCTTTGTAATGGTTGTAGGCTGCTAAGACCTCCTCTTTGGTCGGCTCTAACACGCAGTCGAAGCGACGCAGCACGGTGAAAGGCAAGATGACATCTTGATATTTGCCGCGCTTAAAGGTATCGCGGATCAAATCCGCGATACTCCAAATAAAACTTACCTTGTCACCGAAGTTGTTCATCTGTTAAGACCGCAGTTTCCCCGCGACCAACCCCATTCTTCCACTCCCACGGAAATTTGCGAACCGGGACGGACATCTCCTTTCGATAAGTCTATCAGAGTGACACTGACTGCGGCGAATAAACTGCCCCGATAAATCGGCTGTCCTTTGTTGTTAGTATTTTTAAAACTAAGACTAGAAACTTGGGGAGGTTGACCGGAGCGTGTCCAGCGAATGCGCTCAAAACGTCCATTGATAAATTCTGCTGAATAGGACCAACCGTTATTCATGCGGCCTCGACAAAAAAGCTGTTGTGTGGCTACAGTAGGGGGAAT
>NZ_JASJFG010000769.1:0-4892 GCF_030065375.1 Microcystis sp. M49636_WE2
GAGGAGAATTTAGCCATGATAGGAGATACGATCGAGTATCTACGCTGTCAGGGAAAACGAGTCATTTATGATGCCGAACATTGGTTTGATGGTTACAAAAATAACCCCGAATACGCCCTTTTAACCCTCAAAACCGCCAGGGATGCCGGGGCCGAATGGTTAGTTTTCTGTGATACCAACGGCGGCACTTTACCCCAAGAAATCGCCCCGATTGTGGAGAAAGTGCGGGAGAAATTGGATATCGATCCTGATAACGAAAATGGGACTAAATTAGGCATCCATGCCCATAATGACGCAGGAACCGCCGTAGCTAACTCCTTAGCGGCAGTTAACGAGGGCGCACGCATGATTCAAGGCACAATTAACGGTTATGGGGAACGCTGCGGCAATGCCAATTTATGTACTTTAATTCCCAATCTTCAGTTAAAAATGGGCTTTTCCTGCCTAGAAGAAAATCAATTAGGCCGATTGACGGGAACTAGCCGAAAAATCAGCGAAATGGTCAATTTAGCCCCGGATGATCATGCTCCCTTCGTCGGACGTTCTGCTTTTGCCCATAAAGGCGGAATTCACGTTTCTGCGGTGGCGAAAAATCCCCTCACCTACGAACATATTAACCCGGAAGCGATCGGGAATCAGCGCCGCATCGTCATTTCTGACCAATCGGGATTAAGTAATGTGTTAGCGAAAGCGCGCAGTTTTGGCATCGATTTAAATAAAGATGATCCCACCTGTCGGCAAATTTTGGAACGTTTAAAAATCTTGGAAAGTCAGGGTTATCAATTTGAAGCAGCCGAAGCTAGTTTTGAGTTATTAATGCGGGAAGCTTTGGCACAGAGAAGCCACCTTTTTGAATTAAAAGGATTCCAAGTTTATTGTGATATGCTCCGGGATAGTGATAATGCGATCGCTACAATTAAAGTACGAGTAAAAGAGGAAGATTTATTAGAAGTGGCCGAGGGTAACGGGCCTGTGGCTGCTTTAGATCGAGCTTTAAGAAAGGCTTTAGTCAAATTCTATCCCGAAATTGCTAACTTTCACCTGACCGATTATAAAGTGAGAATCCTCGATAGTGGTTCGGGGACGGCAGCGAAAACTAGGGTTTTAATCGAGTCAAGTAACGGCCAACAAAGATGGACAACCGTGGGAGTGTCTAGTAATATTTTGGAAGCTTCCTATCAGGCAGTGGTAGAAGGAATTGAATATGGTTTATATCTGCTGCAAAACAATAAACTAGAATTATCGGGTCAATTTTGTCCTTTGGGAATAATTTAGAGAACAGTAATCAGTAATCAGTAATCAGTAATCAGTAATCAGTAATCAGTAATCAGTAATCAGATTTTTTATCCCCACACCCCACACCCCACACCCCACTTCCTGCTCCCCTTTCTAGGATTAAATAACCCCTAGGATAATAATCGGGTAACAAAAGAATTTTGCCAACGACGAGCCAAGGCCCGCAGATACATATTAACGGGAAACTGATAATATTCGATAATTAACCAGAGTAAACAAATAGCATGGCAAATAAAGGTTAAAATCGACCAAAATAGAGGCACCCATGACAAAGGACTCCCCTCGACTGGAGGGAAAAGATAGGCCCCCGTAGCCACAATTGCTGTGGGAAAAATCACAAATCCTAAACCGATAATTAAGTAAAAACCTGCCATCTCCATGCCTTCTCTCGGTAAACCCTGCCAATACTTACCATTCCAATACCAAGTTAAGGGTAATTGACTATCGGCCATTTTTAAAACCTGTTGTTCTAAATTAGCAGTAAAAATGTGTTGACAAAAGTTACAAGCATAGGCTTCCATGAGTGGTAAAGTGGCGATTTTACCATGGCGACAGACGGGACAAGAATAGTTATCGTGATAGTTTAATCGGGTTGGCTCGGTCATGGTAATGTGAGTGAGAGTAAAAAAGGCCATTGCAGATAATTAACTTTTCCCTATTGATAACGATTGAGTTATGCGGCGCTCGCCAACACTATGGCTCATTAGTATCAAACGGGTTCAAATCTTGTGGATGAGTTATGGTAATACTTGATATACCCGCAAAATCACTGGGATTAAAGGTCAACAGATGTGTAATTTCATTGGCAAGCATAGCCGCAACGAGACGAACATCATGAGTGCGTTTACCCATCACTCTGTTAGTTGTGACTAAGTTCAGCCAATTTGTAAAAATCTGCCGAGATTCTGCCAAGACTGGAAAACGAGCGAGAAGTTGATCTATCATGCTTCTGGTTTGTTCTACAGACCAACCCAAACCATTGACTTCAGTTGGTCTGGTGGCAACAACCCAAAACTCAATTATTACTTGTGTCGCAAGGAAACATTCATCTGATTGCATGAGCAGACGAGAAACTGCATTGGTTGCCAGCTTATGCTGTAGGTCGGAACAATTGCACAATCGCATAACAATATTAGTGTCAAGTAAATATCTCGTCATCATTCGTAAATACTATCGCGACTAAAGGCTTCATCTCCTAGACTCGGACTATCTTTGGGAAGTTGTAACACCCATTCACGCAATTCCCTAGCTCTCTGGGATGGTGTTGCTCTTTGCCAAAGCGGAACAGACGATGGGACTTGTCCAGACTGAAACTCAAGGTCGGCTATGAAATCAGCAATCTTTTTCAGTTGATCATCGTTTAGTTTATCTAATTCTTTCTTAAGATCTTCTCGCAGCATAGGTCGGTTTTGAGAAAATAGACACTCTCTATGGTAACCGATATGCTCCTAGCCGTTTGGCTCAGGTGCTTGTTTATACGATCGGCTCTAAATAATCTCCCTGATTAGGCTAGACTCAAGTTGCCAGCTTAAAAAGTCTCTGGTGGTAATACTAAATCTCGTTATTACAGACTGATTATCTATTTCTCCTTTTGCCTATTGCAAGAGTGCCTATTGCCTCTCCTGATATGTAGCCTATACTCAACAGATTTAGTATGACATCTAATTCGCCTTGATTAAGGATAACTAATTAAGCAAGATTGGCAGGAATTGTCCCCAGTTTTTGCAGTTGTTTTTCAATATTGGCCTTTAATTGGATCCGGGAGATTTCTTTTCCTGTTTGAGCGGTGTGTGCATTTTCCAGAAAAATAATACTATCTACTTTTTCTACGGCAAATAATTGGAATAAAAGATGGGTTACGGGAATCAGGAGCGTTGATAGGGGTGAATTAGCAGTATTTTGAGCAGATAGGGACATTTTTTCCGTAGCAAAGGCATAGATCACCCTTTTTTCCTGTTGCGGCTGCTGCCGATGGGCTAAAGTGGTTAGTAACCAATCACCCTGGCTATTCTGAATCACATAGTATTGTAAATGTTTTAACTGTCTGGCCACGGCCGCGAGGACAGGATTAACCGCTTCTTCCATGACCACGGTGGCCAGTCCGTAATTGACCGCTTCTCGACTTAAAATATGCAGTTGGGCCTTTAATTTCATGGCTAATAATGTCTATAAACTAATCGATGGCGATGACATTCATTTCTTGACTCGGCAACCCCAGTTAAAATTGTCGTCTTGAAAAGATGAGGATGGAGATACCCAATAATAGACCAGTATAAACGAGACTGTAGAGGGCATTACCCATTAAGACATCAGCACTGGGCAGCAAACCATAAACGGCCTCGTTTCTAAAATTCAATCTCTCCAAATCTGGGAGAATTAGATAAATATTTTTAGTGATAGCGAGGATATTGGCATTTTTGCTGATTATACCCAATTGGATCAGATCTTTGCTGATGTGACCCATTAGATAGAACCCAAAAGTCATTAACGTGGCTATAATCGAACTGGTAAATACCCCAAAAGTGATCGCCACGGCCGCGATGAGAATTAATTCCAAACCGAGATAGAAAACCGAGACAATCAGGGGTAAAGCTTGAAAAGATACTTTCATCCCCAGCAACATCAGCAGGTAAATCACCAACATTACCCCCAACATCACCGCTAAAACCCCGGACAAACCCAAGTGTTTACCGAGGATAAATTCGGCCCGACTCAGGGGTTTAGGAATCAAAACTAAAATAGTTCTCTTGTCAATTTCCTTATTAATTAGCCCTGTACCCACAAAAACCGCGACAATTACCCCTAATAACCCGATAGCGGCTAATCCCAAGTCAAGAAAGATTTTCTCATCGGTTCCCACCGCAATTTCCGGTAATAAACGCCAAGCGAAGGCCATCAACAAGGCAAAAAACCCGATAAAGTAAAGAATGCGATCGCGGATAACCTCGCGAAAACTGTTAGCTGCGATCGCCCAGATTCTCAGGATGCTGATACCCATAGCCTTTCATCAAAATAATATCTGTCTTTCCCTTTGAGATTACCCATTTCCGGCGCAAAAGTGGACTTTCTCTAAAAATCAAAAATTGTCCCGGTTGGTTAGCAGTCCCTAGGGATAACTAGGTGTTGTTAAGTTAGCTAAAACAGCAGATAACCCTTACCGTTCCAGTGTTACCTTATCTTTGCAGGCAGCTTACCCGTTGGTTTTGTTGCAGTTGTCCTGAAACTTCCTCACCGTCCCAATCCGCCATCAAGAATAAGCCTAGGACAAATTGATCTCTAATAACCCCGGTGGTGGCGTAATCTCGATGCGTGCCGCTTTCAGATCCACCAGTGGCACAATTTCTTTGACGAAGGGAACCAGGGCCCGGGCCTCTGAGTCGGAGGATGAACTTTTTTTCTTGAGGGGGGCGAGATTTGCTTCCAGTTGCACTGCTAAAATGTCATTACCCGCCCAGAAAATATCTACTACAACCCCGATTTTTTCTCCTGTCAGGTGATGATAAACCTCTAAGTTTACTAGCTCACTAACATGATATTCATCCGCTTTTAGGCGAGGTTTTTCTAGTTTATTCGCCCATAATTTATATCCGCGCAAA
>NZ_JASJFG010000280.1:0-2256 GCF_030065375.1 Microcystis sp. M49636_WE2
CTTAAATATTGGAAGAAAGGTAGTCGGAGAGGCCGCCTTTAGCGGGAATCCGATAGAGAGGTTCGTAGTTAACCCAGTACGGGTCAAAGCGTACAAAGCTAATTCTAGATGCAATATTTGCGTACAGAATTAGTAACTATAATGGGGCTTGACAGGTGGTATCAGTTATATCACCATAAGCGAATGCGTAATACCCGTCCTATATCTTGGATTAAAGCGGCACGGAAAGATTTTCAAAAGTTTCCCAAGGAAGCCCAAGAAATTGTACTTGACGCTTTAACTATTGCAGCAGAAGGGGCAAAATCATCCCTAACCAAGCCTTTTAAGGGGATAGGTTCTGGTGTGTTCGAGATTGCTCTACCTTTCAAGGGGGATGCCTATCGAACTATTTATGCTGTCCAGTTAGGTGAGGCTATCTGGGTGATTCATGCCTTCCAGAAAAAATCCCCAAAAGGGATCAAAACACCACAGCAAGAAGTCGAAGTTATCAAAGCACGGCTCAAGCGATTGAAGGAGGAACTCTCATGAGTGAAGAACAATTTGAACTGGTACAAGGTAGCGGGAATGTGTACCGCGATTTTGGCGATGTAGATGCGGACGTGCGACAAGCGAAAGCACTGCTTGCTGCTGAAATTATCAAGGTTCTGGAGAAGGAAGACTTATCAACCCGCGATGCTCAAGTGCGAACTGGAATTAATCACAGTGAATTTGTTCAGATTCGCCATGCTAATTTGGAACGCTTTACTATTGACCGTTTGATATCAATTTTGGGTCGTCTCAATCAACAGGTTGAAATTACTATTACGACCTATCCAAGACCGACTGATTCTTCACCAATGGCATCCTAACTGTAATTGAGTGTGGGTCGATGGGAACGACCGCGCCACCAAGCTAGTAGGGTACTAGCGATAAAAATACTCGAATAGGCCCCGGCTACAAAGCCAATAATTAAAGCTAGGGCAAAATATTTTAAGGTGCTGCCACCAAAGAGAAAAATCGCCACCAGAGGCAATAAAGTAGTCAGGGTGGTATTAATTGAACGACTTAGGGTTTGACTCACCGCATTATCGACAATTTCATCCACGGATAATTCGGGGGTATTAGCAAAATTTTCCCGGACGCGATCATAAATTACCACTGTGTCATTAACAGAAAAGCCCACAATTGTCAAGAGGGAAACCAAAAATAAACTATCCACTTCTACCCCCGCAATTAAGCCTAAAACCGCAAAGACCCCTAAAGTGATCAAAACGTCGTGCAGCAGGGCGACAATGGCAAAAAAAGCGTAATCCCGTTGAAAACGGAAGCTTAGATAGACAGCAATGCCAAAAAATGACACTAATAAAGCTAAAAATCCCGACCTAAATAATTCTTGACCGATGGTCGGTCCGACGGTATCGATTTGACTGGTTTCGGGGTCAAAGGCGCCAATTTTCTGATTTAAGGTGTCGAGTAATTTCGTTCTCTGTTCTTCTGCTAGGGTTTTAGTTCGCACCGATAAAGTATATTTATCCAACACCTGCACACTACTGTTACCCAATCCTTCCTCGTCTAAAATTCCTTGCACTTCGGCAGTAGTTAAGGGTTTCTCACAGTTATTCTTTTTGGCACAGGCTAATTCTATCTGAATTCTCGTACCACCAACAAAATCTAAACTCGGTCTCAAAGGCGCTTGAATAGTGAACCAAGAAATCACCATGGCCAAAATACTACCAATCGTCAGCAAGGCCGAGACTGTCCACCAAAAATTACGCTGTTTTGTAACGTTAAATGCCATATCGATTAAGTAACAAGGAACAAAGGAAAAAAGGGATTTGGGGAGTGGGGAGTGGGGAGTGGTAATCGGTGGGTTACGGCGAATCAGAAATTATTGGTCAACAGCATAACTTATCGTCGCCTAACCCACCCTACACCTGACTCCTGATAACTGAATTATTGGTTTACCGGTAAATTAGGGCAGAAAAGTTGCGGTTTTTGACGGACGCTGGGGACGTTTAACACGGTGATTAACAGGAGAGTGCGACTACAGGTTAAAGCGGTAAACATACTCACAGCTACCCCAATGGCTAAAGTTAAAGCAAAACCCTTGACTAATCCCGAACCCAACCAAAATAGGGCAGCACAGGCGATTAAAGTAGTGACATTACTATCAAGAATACTGGAAAAAGCCCGATAAAATCCCGACTCTACTGCCCGAAATAGGGATTTTCCGGCCCTTAATTCCTCCCGGGTACGCTCAAAAATTAGTACATTTGC
>NZ_JASJFG010000251.1:0-1736 GCF_030065375.1 Microcystis sp. M49636_WE2
CGAAAAAATCTGGGTTGTCCCCCTGTCAGAGATGGCCCAATTAACCCATCGGGAAAATTTAACTAGAACTACCCTTTATCTAATTAGTCCCGCTTTAAACCAGATTACAGGAACTCGATCGCAACTTTATCACCCGCAACATTCCCATCTTTTCCGTCCTCATTCTTAGGTATTTTCTGGGAAATGTACCGAAAGAAATACCCAGTTTCTACCTAAAGTTAGAGTTAAAGAGCGGCGATTTTGTTTAAGATTATTTCAGGAGGTAGGACAATTTTAAAAACGTTTAAAATTAGTCTAACAATCCATGCACAGCTGCCCTATTTGTTCGGGAATTACCCTTCGTCACCTTGTGGCTAGTCGTGCCTACTGGTATTGTCCTCACTGTCGTCAAGAGGTTCCTAACTTCCTTGATTGCTCCATTCCTCGCAGGGTAGAGCGAGTTAGAGCAAAAAAAACAGTCTAGATTTTAAAGTTGGTAGATGGCAATAATATCTGTGGGATGTGTTAATTTTTAACCCATCCCACTTTACCTGTCTATACATCCCGAGGATTGAGATGACTCATTTCCCAAGTCACATAGGTACCGATCGGACTCCAAATCAGGTAGGGTAAGAGTAGGATGCCCGCCCAAGAAGAAACAGGGAAAACCAATAGCACCAGAAGACAACCCAAGAAAAAACCCGTACCTCCGATAATCGTTCCCGCTTTGAGACTGCGTAGTTTACAGGTGACGGGAGTATAGGCAGTAATAGTCAATTCCACCAACAGATAAAAAGCCATCAAAAACCAGCGATTAGCCGGTTGAGCTTCCCAGACTAAATAAGCAGAAATTGCCCCACAAATATAGATAATTGTCCAGATAAGAGGGATTAATCCTTCAAAGGTTAACCAATCGGGACGACGCAAACGCGCAAACCAACGCACATCGCGAGAATTGAGTAATCCCCCAGCTAACGCTACCAAAAATCCGACGACACCGATAAGCAACCAAGAGGGAATCATCATTTTTAGCTATCCTCCGCTAATTTTGGCTTTGTAACCCGATTCAATGAGAATTTGTAGGATCTTTTGGCGATGATCTCCTTGGATCTCAATGGCATTTTCTTTAACTGTACCACCCGTTCCGCAAGCAGTTTTTAACTGTTTTAATAATTTCGTCAGAGTTTCGGTTTGGCATTGAAAACCTGTAACTATGGTAACGGTTTTTCCCGCCCGACCAGATCGGGAGGTTTGTACTCGCAAATTCTGCTGATTCGGGGGTAATTCGGGAATGGAACGCTCAAAAGCCTGAGAATTGCTTTGATCTCCAAATTCCTGATAGGCAATCCGGTTTTTTTCCTTTGATTTACTCATATAGCAATTATCATACTGGGTTTGGGGTTTGGGGAAGTGGGGAGATGGGAATTATGAATTATGAATTATGAATTATGAAGTGGGGAGAAGGGAGAATAAATAAAGATATAGCGTTTCCTGTTTGCAAGAGGTACATTATCGATGTTGAAAAGCTTAATCAGCAAAAGTTTAAATGTACCACACAGGTGTGAAAAACGCTATAATCTCCCGACTATTGACTACTGACTCCTGACTCCTGACTGCTGATAGCTCTTAATTGGTTGGACTGGCAGCGCATTTGATTAAGTTCAGCTGCCGACATTCGATCGAGATGACCTAAAATCATATTAACTCGACCTTGGGATTTTAATTTTTCTCGATGTCGTGCCAAAAAATCCCAGTAA
>NZ_JASJFG010000331.1:0-1810 GCF_030065375.1 Microcystis sp. M49636_WE2
AGTTTGCGCGCCCATTCTCTCAACTTGTCTATCACTTCATCTAAATAGTCCATTGACCAAATGGCTCCTTTGAGATACTAGCTATGAGTTTTCGTCGATTGATCCCCGCAACAGCTTGATTCTAGAGAATTTTAACTAATTTTCATCGTTTGGCTGTTAAATCTGACGAGCGGGGGAATCTATATCTTGTATTTATATTAAGCTTAACATAGGTTTTTAGTCTGAGTATATATTCTTGGCAATTCTTTTTTAAGATATTGTTAATAAGTTCCGTCGTAGGCGATCGAGGGCGGTATAAGCACTAATCTGGCGAATTGTCAAGCGATCTCGATTTTCTCCGAAACGATGCTCTGATACGGTGACATTTCCCTGAGGATCGGCTAAACCGATATAAACTAGGCCCACGGGTTTTGTCTCGCTGCCTCCTCCCGGTCCAGCAATACCCGTGATACTGATCCCCCAATCCGTAGCGAGGCGTTTTCGCACCCCTAGGGCCATCTGTTGGGCAACAATGGCACTGACAGCCCCGACATTATTTAAATCCCGCTCATTTACGTCTAAGAGGGCAACTTTTACCCGATTATCGTAGGAAATAACCCCACCCCAAAAATAATCGGAACTGCCGGCGATTTGGGTGATAATTTCCCCTAATCCTCCTCCAGTACAGGATTCTGCCACACTCAAAGTTTGTTTTTGTCGCCGCAACAGTTCCCCCACTACCGAGGGTAAAGTATCATCATCGGCCCCAAAATAATCTAATCCGGCGATTTCCTTAATTTCCGTCGCTACCGGTTCAATTACCTGCAAAGCAGCCTCTAAAGAAGGGGCTTTCGTCGCAATTCGCAAACGCACTTCGCCTAAACCAGCATAGGGGGCAACGGTGGGGTTAGTCAGATCAAATAAATGGGCTACTTTTTCCGCTAAAGCTGACTCACCGATACCGCGAAATTTCAGAGAACGACTATAAATCCTCTCTTTGCCCCATCCTTGACTTTCTAGGTAAGGAATCGCCGTTTCTACCCACATTCTCTTCATTTCTGAGGGTACTCCGGGGAAAGTGAGAATAGTCAGGTTAGTCTGTGGTTGCCAGATCATGCCGGGGGCGGTTCCCGTCGGATTTGGCAAAAAATCGGCTCCCACGGGTATTAAAGCCTGTTTACTGTTACTAGGAGGCATTTCTCGCCCTAAAATCGTAAATTTAGCCTCGATTTCTGCTAAAATCTCTTTATCTTCTCTAAGGGGCGTTTGGAAAAAATCGGCGATTGTTTCTGTGGTTAAATCGTCAGGAGTAGGTCCCAGTCCCCCGGTAAAAATTAAAATTGAGGAACGTTCTCGGGCAATAGCGATCGCTTTTTTCAGTCTTTCTACATTATCCCCCACCACCGTTTGATAATAATGGGGAATGCCTAATTTTGCCAATTCTAGGGCTAAATATTGGGCGTTAGTATTAACTATATCCCCTAATAATAATTCCGTTCCTACACAAATAATTTCAGCGGCCATAATTTTTAGCAATTAGCTTAAGATTTTCAATTTTGATCATTAACTGATCTCCTGTCACCATCGTTCGATCGGGTTTAGGTAACGATGGTACTGGAAGTTAACCCTACCAGTGCGCTCCAGTATTATACCAGTAAGCTATCAACAATCAAAGTCTTGTATATTAAATGCAGCAATTCTCATTTTGAAAACAAAAGAAGATAAAGTTCTCTTGTTCACATAGAGAACTTCTGTCTAATTATCATTTTTTTTCAAGATAATCATCATAATTAGCTTCAAGAGACAGTTTTAAAATATCTGCCCATAAAAA
>NZ_JASJFG010000433.1:0-6393 GCF_030065375.1 Microcystis sp. M49636_WE2
AATTGACTCGGAAATAGGAGCAATTATCGAAACAATATTAGCTAGAACGGATGTAGATGCTAAAATCAAAGAAGGTTTTCAAGAATTTCTTTACTATAGTAATTTCAGAGATTGGAGAAATCCCGATTAAGATAGCTAATCTGCTAATTTTGTAGGGTGCGTGTTTGCGGCTACTAATTCTGATCAAAAACCAAAATTAACAATCCGCACCCCACGCAGCAAATTTATTATTAAATTGGTGCATTATGCTTTCGCACTTTACACCCTAAGAGTGGTAAGAAGTTAAAGGGTGATCGTTCTTGTCGGTGGGGTGGAGTGCGATCTCTGTCATCAAATAAGATATAATTGGGAAAGTCCAAATAATTAAAGCATTATGAGTTACCAAAACATTATTACCATTGAACCTGGAAAACGCAGCGGAAAACCCTGCATTCGAGGAATGCGTATAACTGTGTACGATATTCTAGAATATTTAGCAGCAGGAATGACAGAAGCAGAAATTCTTGAGGATTTTTCAGAATTAACTTCCGAGGATATCAAAGCTTGTTTGGCTTTTGCTGCTGATCGAGAGAAAAAATTATTTATCACCTCTTTATGAAACTGTTATTAGATGAAAATTTGTCAGATCGGATTATTGATAAAATAATTGATTTATATGCTGATTCTCAGCACGTTAAGACTTTAGGAATGATAAATACTGATGATGCACTTATCTGGGAATTTGCCAAATTCAACGATTTTGTAATTGTCTCTAAAGATGCCGATTTTCATCAGCGCAGTCTATTATATGGTCATCCACCCAAATTTATCTATCTTCGTATTGGCAATAGTTCCACTGCAAAGATTATCGAAATTTTAAGAGTTTATTTTTTAATTATTGTTGAATTTTTTGATAGTGAAACAGAAAGTCTGTTGATATTAAGTTGAGTATGATCGCTGATCTTGTAGGGTGCTTTAGGTGGCGATAACTTCTGTTAAAAAACCAAAATTAACAATCTGCGCCCCACGCACCAACTTTATCATTAAATTAGTCCGTTACGCTTTCGCGCTTCGCACCCTACGATTTATGTTTTTGTTTGAGCGCGATCGTTTATAATCAAAATATCATTATTTTAGAGTAAAAGAAAAATGCGTAAACAGACCATTCAATATACATCATCTTTAGATGCTTTGATTGCTGTTGCCAAGCGACTTAGCGTCTATGAGAACCAACATAAAATGGATTCCGAAGATTTTTATAACGAATACAATCAGGGAATATTGTCAGATGATATAATATTTATAGAATGGGCAAACGATTATCGTCATTACCTTGCTTTGCGTCAAGAATTAGAACAAAGATTAAATCATGCTGCTTAAACTTTTATCTGATTACCTCAATCAGGTAGAGCAAGCAATTGTGCAGTGTGAAAATGCTTATGTAGAACCTTATCAAGAAGAAGTACTGACATCACAAAGAGCTAATTTAAGAATTGGGTTGCGTTTCAAGCAGATCCATTTATTAGAAATAAACGAAGCTATAGTAATCACAGACAATTACTTAGAATTCCTAGATTATCGTTACCATTTCCAAGATGAAAAAAACAACCTAGTTTTTCGCTATGATAGTACCCCTCACTTTCCCAATATTTCTACTTTTCCCCATCACAAGCATTTACCAAACGATGTAATTAGTTGTCACAAACCTGAAATTACTCAAGTCTTAAAAGAAGCAACAGAGTTATTGAGGTAAATAAAACGTATTTAATGCGATCGCTGATCGGGTAGATTGCGTTGGGCGGCAATCCCAAAAGTAGGGGCGCAAAGAACTTGCACCCTCTGGATATCACGGTAATTCCCCTGACGGTGGCTTCTAGCGGAACATTGCCCGCAGGGAACTAGAGATTTGATTGGCTACCCGTGCGGCCACCAATCCCGAAAGGGCAGCGACTACCACTGTAGCAAGGCAGGTTAGCTGGGCTGCCCCCGGGCCACCCACCCCCAGTACCATCGCCACGGCGGTCAGAGGTAGGCGATAGCCGCCAGCAATACCGGCCGCTGCCCCCGCCGCACCGGCCAGATCCCCAGAAATCTCAAAGGTAGTGGCGAATACCCGGCCAGTGAGGTCGCCGATCGCCAGAAAAGGGACAAACACGCCGCCACAGCCCCCAGCTAAAACCGCAGCGGTAGTGGCCGCAGCCCGGAGCAGAGCTACTGCCAACAGGTGATAAGGAGTTGTTTCAGTGTTTTCGGCCCAGAGGATAGCGGCTCCCCCTGGTCCAAAAGCCGCTGCTGGAGTCGCCACCTGTCCGATCACGATCGCCAAGAACAGCATCATCAGGCCACCAATGAGGAGACGAGTGCCAGGCCTGTCCCGCAAGCCTCTGGCCCAGTAGATCGCCTCACCGGTGAGGGCTGTAATCGTGCCAGCGATCGCTCCGATCAACAAAGTGGCAGCCACCGCATCCCCGAAGTCAGTCGGGGCAACCTGCGGCACGACCAGCCGGATCAGTTGCAGCTTAAAGGCAGCGTTGACCCCCCATCCCACCAGTCCCCCGGCTAACATCGCCGCTGCCCGCTCCGGGGTGATCGGAACCTGACGTCGCTGACTCAACTCAAACATAAAAAAGCTGCCCACCAGAGGGATTCCCATCAGGGCAGAAACACTTGCCGCACCGCCACCGATGGCCAGGGGCCGCACCAGTTGACCCAAGGCTGGATTTATGCTGCCTAACCAAGTTCCCGTCGCCACGCCAATATGAGCCGCCGGTGATTCTGTTCCCATGGGCGCACCCAGTCCAACAGTGGAGAGAATGGCCAGGGCCCGCAACGGTGCTAGATTCCAGGGGAAGCGCTCTTCGGCACCGGATGCGTTCACCACGTCACCGGTCAGATCGGCGCGAGCAATGTCATGGGGGAAGGAGTACCAGGCCATGAGAGAACCCCAGCGGCCAGAGGCAGTGGCATCCCGGGGAGCTAAGATCTGCACAGGTTGGCCCCTACCCAGTCCAAACAGGACTAGCACTGCTAAGGTAACGCCCACCAGAGGCAGCAGCAGTAGCCAGACGTTGCCTAGGTTAGAGGCAATTCTGAGGGTTTGCTTAATTGCCTCAGTCAGCAGTACCGCGGCCAGAGAACCGATCAAACCGCCGAGCAGACCAGCAACGGCCCATGGGCCTACCCTGGTTAAGAGAAGTTGTAGTTTGTTATTTAGCATCGCGCAAAGAAAGTTAAGCTTTTATTGTTCTGATAGCAAGTCCATTTCAGTAGTCAAGCAAAACACCCTGAAAGTTTTTACTATATACTAAGTCCTTTCGATGGGACGCTTCTCGGCAGACTCCCCCTCAACAGGAGAATTAATTGCCGGATTCTCTTGTCTCGTGCCAAGGTTCCATCTTGCAATGGGAAAAGTGAGGATCTTCCTTCCTTCCCCGCGTTACAAGGGAAATCCTTGCAACGAGATATCTGTAAATATCTCTTGCCGATTGCCTATTCCAACCAAGAAATTAATTTTGCACGACTACCTAATAGTGACGTGGAGTATAAACCCACTGCTTGGTTTTACCCTGCTCAATCAGGCGAGTTTTACTAGATCCGATCAAAATTATGGTTCGCATATCCGCATCGTTAATAGTCATATCCTCTAGGAATTTCACCGTCACTGTTTCCCCTTTTCGTCCTAAATTACGCGCTAATACCACGGGAGTTTGCGGCGATCGCCATTGTAATAAAATCTCTTTTGCCTTCTCTAATTGCCAAGTGCGCTCTTGAGACACAGGATTATAAAATGCGATCGCTAAATCTGCCCGGGCTGCTAACTCAATACGCTGAGAAATCACCTGCCAAGATTTGAGAATATCTGATAGGGAAATCGCACAAAAATCATGGCCTAAAGGTGCGCCAACCCTCGCAGCCGCCGCCTGCATGGCCGAAATCCCCGGACAGACCTGAATGGCGATCGCATCCCATGCCGGTTTTGCTTTTTTTTCTAATACCTCAAACACGGCCGCGGCCATGGCATAAATTCCAGGATCTCCGGAAGAAACTAAGACAACCGATCGCCCCTTAGCCGCTAAATCTAAGGCCATTTCCGCGCGATCGAGTTCCACCCGATTATCCGATTCATGGCGGACAATTTCTGGTGTTCGCAGGGATTCTACCAAATCCAAATAAGTTTTATAACCCAGCCAATCCGTGGCTTTTTCCAACACTTCTCGAACTTCTGGCGACATCCAATTTAGCGCCCCCGGTCCAGTTCCGACTATGGCTAATTTACCTTGACTTTCGTTGGCAAAATCCCCCAGAGGTAAACTGGATTTTTCCTTAATTTGCGGGCTTTCTTCCCAGAGATAAACTAAACAGTCACTGCTAGGTTTTGCTAAGTTTAAGTTATTTTTATCGGTAATCTCAATGCTCAGTTTTGCAGCTGATGAAATTGGTAAATTACTATTTTTTAACCAGTCCGCTTTACCGATTAATTTTACTTTTTCACCGGCTAATAAATCGGACAGAAACTTCTTAGCATCATCGGGATTAACTAACTGATAACCGGGTGGTGGCGATAATAAGGTCGTTTTAAATCTAATATCACCAGTGGTGGTAATTGCGGGGGAAATTTGCAAAACCGAGGCAATTTGACGAGCGAGATCATTAACCCCTTGTAAACCCCCCAACAAAGGCACTACGGCGCTGCCATCTTCTGCGATTGCTAATACAGGCGGTTCTTGCCATTTATTAGTTAATAAAGGTGCTAAAGTGCGAATTAAAATACCCGCCGCACAAATGCCAATAATTGGCGTTCCCGTCTGGAAAAATTCTCGCACCGTTTCGCCAAAATTAGTATAGGTAAAATCAGCTGAATGGGTACGATCTATTAACCCATAAACCACTGCTTCAGGTAAGGCCATTTGCACTTGACGAGCAACGGTGATACTGGTTTCTCCTAAAATGAGAATAGCTGGAGGTTTCATTTAGCTTCCCCCGACTGCGCTGCAGTTAACTTTTGGATAAATTCTTGATGTTCTACCGAGTTAATTCCAGCTTTTAAGATGTCTAACACCCGTGACATATTGCCGTTGAGCATGGCTGAAATATCTAACCACAAACCCGGAAATACTAGAGAGCAAATCACCCCTTGTTGGTTGGGTAACAAAGAAATATAATCGCCATTTTCTAAATTAAACCAATCAATTTTTTGGTCAAATACTTGCCAAACAAGGTATTCTTGAATACCACTGCGTCGATAAGCACGTTTTTTATCCCCTAAATCTATGGCGGCACTACTAGCGGCAATTTCTACCACTAATTCCGGCGATCCTTCTAGGTATCCCTCTACACTTAGGGTTGATTTTCCCCCGCTTTCTTGACTAATTAATAACGCCCCATCCGGCTGTAGTTCGTTGTCTATATCCAAGCGAACTGTTGGCTCAATACCCATTTGTATTTGGGGGGTAGCAGCTTGATAAACTCCCAACCAAGTGATTAAACGTCCGTGGGGTTCAGCATGAAATTTAAACCTTAATGGGGATGCCATATACACAACTCCTTCGATAAGTTCGGCTTTTTTTAATCCTGGCATAGCTTGATAACGGCGCTCGAATTCGGGACGAATTAAGCGATCCCCATTTTCTAACGGGGGTAAATGTTGCGTGGTTACAGCCTGAGAATTTAAGGATTTAACCGGGGAAGAAGTCATGGTGGCAGTCTTTGGGAACAAAACAGCATTGATTTTATTATAGATTGTTTCATTGGACTTCTTGCGGGATTTAATTTTTAACTGAAATTTCGCCAGAAGTCCTGCGCTTTTAGCGATGGTATGAATGGCGACCAACAGATAGACAATTACCCAAAACTATAGCATTTATCTTAGTGGTGAGGTACAAAGTTTTCCTTTTGGGAAGTCGGTCGTCGATACCAAATTAGGTTACACTTCATCTAGTTATGAGAAATGCTGTCATAACTGATATAGCGCACCTAAATGAAAGGTAAACGTCCTCTTCTAGAGCCTACCCGTTCACGAATAACCGATAACTGATAATGTTGGTTCCCCTTACCCGTCAATCGATCGAGCAAATTGTCCCTATTATCGCCACCGGCCCCCAGTACGCTCACTATTGGGGTAAATGGTCTGATTTTCTGCGCCGTTTATTCATTTCTATCATCGCTCTCACCGCAGCTTGGTTAATCGGTAATTTATTCGGCCCCGGTGGTTTAACGATTAAACTGATTTTCGACATTATCGCCGGTTTATATTGGCTCTGGGGTCCGGTTTACTGGGCCAGTGTTCGCAATAATACCTATCGTCGTCTTCCCTACGGGGGGTTTTGGCGCGGTCGCGTTTTCGATGCTTTTGTCACCGAGGAATTAATCGGGGAAGAAGAAAGGGTCAATAAACGCGGGGAATTAGAGATTATC
>NZ_JASJFG010000845.1:0-5947 GCF_030065375.1 Microcystis sp. M49636_WE2
ATCGGTAAGAATAGGCTTTTTCCATACCTCACATTTTAGCATATATTTCGTAAATGTGCTAATATTTAACAGCAAAGCCGCCGTAAAACGGCGGGGTTTCAGACCCAAATTTTCGATGATGACCGCTCTCTACGAGGAAGATTTTGTTCTCTGGACAGAAAAAACCGCCGAACTGTTAAAGAGAAAAGAGTTTGACCTGGTGGACTGGGAAAACCTGATCGAAGAGGTGGAGTGCATGGGAAAAAGCGAGAGACAGGCAATAACGAGTTTATTAACTGTTTTAATCGAACACTTGCTAAAACTATCCTATTGGGAATCGGAAAAAGAACGGAATGCCCGTCACTGGATAGTGGAGATCGCGGCTTTCCGATCGCAATTAGAACAAAAAATAGATAGTGCCACCCTCGTCAACCATGCCCGCGATTCTTGGGAGAAAGCCTATTTAACCGCTAGAAAATCCCTGATTAACGCCAGAATCGTCGATAAAAATGCGATTCCCCTAGAGTCTATATTCACCCTCGAACAGGTATTAGACGGGGATTGGTTCCCCATCGATATCGAACCTTTTTTGGAAACCCGTCTATAAATTGCGATCAAGTCCCAGCAAAACCATCAGGAGTATAAACGAATATAACCGAATATGAAAGATATCGAGCAAATCCGCCGCCAAATCATCGAACGCTACCAACAATTATCGGCACTCGATCAGGTGATTGTCCGTCTTTTTTCCCTAATCTATGAACCGATCGCCCGCAGCACTTTTCTAGACTGTTTAAATCAAGCCCATTACCGCGACGAGAACAACCGGCGATTTAACGGCCAAACCCTGAAATCCCATTTAGATCGCCTCCTAGAAGCGGAAGTAATCATCCAGGACAAAGGCTATGGGCTGCGCTGTCATCCCCTCCTCGTCGAGATTGCCAGCCGTGATAGCGTTAGCAAGGGGGAATTCAAGCGTTTTGCCGAGATCATCAAGGACAAACTGCCGCAACCCCGAACTCGTTGGGATGAAAGCCTAGTTTTTCAGGGAAAAGAGCAATTAATCCGAGAAATCCGTCTGGCCATCTATTGTCAGGATTTCAACTCGGTCGAACAACAAATCGCCGATTATCAGAAAACCAGCTATTCTTCCCCAAAAACTAGCCTAGAAGACCTTCTGGTTCTCATCTACGATAACCCCTTCGATGGGGATTGGTTACGGACGCAACCGACCAAATTTCAGGCGTTAGCACTAAATAGCATTCTTGTCAAGGCTTTTGAAAAAATAACTCGCGCCGATGGAGCTTTTTCCCTCCTAGAAGAACTCTGTCAAGACCAGACCAGTGTTTCCGAAGCCCATTTGTGGCTCGAACAGGCAATCATCCGAGGACAAAGCGATAAAGTGCGTCGGTATCTCGATCGCCCCTTCCCGGAAAGCCAAGCAGCAGCAATCGGGGCGATCCGGGGTTGGATTGCCTTTCTAGAGGGGAAAAACAGCAAAGCGATCCAAGAATATACCCTCGCCCTTAAAGCCCTAAAAAAAGCCAAAGGAAAACAAAAAATCTATTTTTCTTCAATTAGCGGCTTCTCCTTTATTTTTGCCCTCCTCAAAGAAGGAACCCCCGAACGTCTCGCGGAAGCCGCCAGCTATACCAGTTGGGTGACGCGTCAAAACGATCATCCTTTCAGTCCTATCTATGCCCGTCTGGAAAAAATCATCGTTGCCCGTCAGGGAGATATACAGGCCAAAGACGCAATCATCGACGCGGCGATCAATCCCTACCAAATGGGCCAGGGTCTAGAGACTCTTCTCTATAGTATCTGTCTCTACTGGATGAGTAGCGACATCGCTAAAAAACATCTGCCCCGCCTACTCTTGCCTCTCTACAAAGATGCCAAGGCGGCTGGCTACCATTGGTTAGCCCTGGAAACCGGGGCCCTACTGTCCCGACTCGATCGAGCGCCGGAAGCGGAGGTGGTTATAAAATGGCATCTCTCTTCCCCCCTGGTGGATGCGATCGAACCCCAAGAAGCTTGGCAACTGTGCCTGAATGCCTTGACTAATCTGTGCGCGCCAACACCAACCCCGGGTAAATCTAACCCCGTCTTCCGCCTTGCTTGGTTTCTCTCTATCCATTCCGAGGATTATTTCCTGCAACCAAAAGAACAGAAACTCGACGCGCGGGGTAATTGGAGTCGTGGCCGTCCCGTCTCCCTTAAACGTCTGCGAAAAACCGGGGAAATTGACTATTTAACCCCGCAGGATCTGAAAATTTGCGCCCATATCTTCGTGGAATCCAGTTACTATGGCCAGAACGAGTATCACTTTGAGCGCCGGGCTATTATCGAACTGATCGGTCATCCCCTGGTGTTTTGGGAAGATTCCCCCAGAACGCGGGCAGAAATCGTCGCCGGGGAACCGGAATTGCGAGTAAGTAAGGAAAAATCGGGTAAATTAATCCTCTCTTTACTGCCCGATCTCAGCGATCACCAAGAAGTGCTGATTTGGAAAGAAACCCCCACTCGCATTAAGGTAATCGAAGTCAAGCCAGAACACCGAAGCATCGCCGACATTATCGGCAAAAGCAACCGCTTAGAAGTCCCCGACAAGGGCCGGGAAAAAGTCCTGGCCGCGATCAATTCCCTGTCCGGGATAGTGACAGTACATTCCGATATCGGCGGAGGAAAAGCAGCCCGGTCAGTGGCAGCCGATAGTCAACCCCGGATTCATCTCTTACCGGCTGGGGAGGGTCTAAAAGTGGCGGTTCTCAGTCGTCCTTTTGGGGCAGCCGGTCCCTATTTCCAGCCTGGAAAAGGGGGAGAAACAGTAATCGCCGAGATTGAGGGGGAACGGCTGCAAACAACTAGGGATCTGGCCCTAGAGAAAAAACTGGCCCAAACAGCGATCGATTCTTGTCCGATCCTGATCAGTTTTGAGGAGGAAAATGGGGAATGGCGGCTAGAAAATCCGGAGGATTGTCTAGATCTACTGCTAGAATTGCGGGAATTAAACGATAGCGTCCTCGTGGAATGGCCGGAAGGGGAAAAATGGCGGGTGACGCGTCAGCTTCGATTACAAGACCTACACCTAAATATCCACAGTCAACGGGATTGGTTTGCGGTCAGTGGGGAACTGCACCTAGAGGAGAAATCAGTCCTGAGTATGCAGGAGTTGATGAAACTGCTAGAGGGATCGCCGGGGCGGTTTATTCCCCTCGGAGATGGTCAATTTCTCGCCCTAACCGAGGCATTTCGGGAACGGTTACAGGAAATGCGTGCTTTCTCGGAAAAGTCCGGCGACGGTTTGCGGTTTCATCCCTTCGCTGCCCCGATTCTCTCCGAACTGACTGAGGAAGTGGGACAACTCAAGGCCGATAAACGTTGGCGCGACAATTTACAACGCTTTCAGGAGAGTCAGGATTTTACCCCGGAAGTCCCCTCAACTCTACAGGCAGAATTGCGCGACTATCAACTGGAAGGCTTTCGCTGGTTAGCTAGGCTGGCCCAGTGGGGGGCCGGGGCCTGTTTGGCCGATGATATGGGATTAGGGAAGACTTTACAGGCCCTGGCAGTAATCCTTACCCGCGCCTCGGAGGGGCCGACTTTAGCGATCGCTCCTACTTCAGTCTGTTTGAACTGGATTAGTGAGGCGGAAAGGTTCGCACCCACCTTAAATATCATCCAATTGGGAACAGGCGATCGGCAAGCACTACTCGATCGACTGCAACCCTTCGATCTGTTGGTCTGTAGCTATGGGTTATTACAGCAGGAAGAAGTGGCCACCATGTTGGCTGGGGTAGAATGGCGGACAATCGTTCTCGATGAGGCCCAAGCGATTAAGAATTTCTCCACCAAGCGATCGAAAGCAGCCATGAATCTGCGGGGGGATTTTAAATTAATCACCACGGGAACACCGATCGAGAATCATTTAGGGGAATTATGGAATCTTTTCCGTTTTATTAACCCCGGATTGTTGGGATCCTTGGAAAGTTTTGATCGCCGTTTCGCCACCCCGATCGAAAAATACGGCGATAAAACCGCTCGCGAACAGTTAAAAAAACTGGTGCGGCCTTTCCTTCTCCGGCGCACAAAAAACCAAGTTCTGGCGGAATTACCGCCGCGTACCGAGATTTTAGTCCCGATCGAGTTAAGCGTCGAGGAGAAGGCGTTTTACGAGGCCTTACGGCGGCGTGCTTTGGAGAAATTAAGCGAGAGTGACAGTACCGCCGGAGCGAAACATCTCCAGGTACTGGCAGAGATCATGAAATTACGCCGGGCCTGCTGTCATCCGCAGTTAGTGGCTCCAGATTTGGATTTAGCCGGCTCGAAATTGTCCCGTTTCGGGGAAATTCTGGATGAGTTATTAGATAATCAGCATAAAGCCTTGGTGTTTAGTCAATTTGTTGATCATTTAGCCATTATCCGCAGTTATCTCGATCAAAGGCAGATAAAATATCAATACCTCGATGGTAGTACCCCAGCCAGCGATCGGCAGAAACAGGTGAAAGCTTTTCAAGCGGGGGAAGGGGACGTATTTTTAATTAGTTTAAAGGCCGGGGGGACAGGATTAAATCTCACCGCGGCCGATTATGTTATCCATCTTGATCCCTGGTGGAATCCCGCAGTGGAGGATCAGGCCTCCGATCGCGCCCACCGCATCGGCCAAAAACGTCCGGTGACGATTTATCGCTTAGTGGCCAAGGATACGATCGAGGAAAAAATTGTCGATCTGCACCACCATAAACGCGATCTCGCCGATAGTTTATTGGAGGGGACCGACGCCAGCGGCAAGTTATCTACCGACGAATTATTACGCTTAATGGCCGAGGGATAAAAATATCCCCGACGCGGTTTAAACTAACTTTTTGATAGCTGCTACTAACTGCTCGATTTCTGATGGCAAAGTGAAATAATGAACACAGGCACGCACACAGAGGGGGTCGAGGAGAGTTCGCAGTAAAAACCCTTGTTTTTCTAGCTGTTGCACTAAATTTTGTGGGCTGATGGTCGAGTCAATTTGAAAGGAAACTAAACCAGATTCTGGCGGAGAATTTTTTAAACATTTCACCCCTTTAATTGTGTTTAATTCTCCCCAGAGATAGGCTGCTAATTGACAGATTTTTTCGTATCTTTGTCCCCCATCACCCCAGGCGTTATGTACCGCAATAGTTGCCCTTAAACCCTCAAATTGAGGATAGGCAGAAGTGGCCACTTCAAAGCGTCTAGCATCGGGTTTCCAACCGATAGGCTGTCCTTGCTTATCTGTTTCAATACCTCGCCAACCGATAAAAGTGGGCTGTAAACTAGGGAAAATTTCGGGACGAATATACAATCCTCCCACACCGGCCGGTCCACACCACCATTTATGACCTGTAAAAGCATAACAATCGGCGGCAGTGGCGCTTAAATCCAAGGGCAAACAACCCACGGATTGGGCAGCATCCACCACCACTAAAACGGGTTTTTCGGTGACAGAATTATCATGACAAAGTTGCGAGATTTCCTTGAGGGGTAAAACCTGTCCAGTATTCCAGAGAACATGACTGACCACCAAAACCCTAGTTTTGGGACGTAAATGAGCGGAAATCACTTCTATCGGGTTGCCGCCGTTTAAAGTTTCCCGAATAGGACAAGTGGAGATTTCCAGATGATAACGACGGGCAATTTCCCGAACCGTGGCGATAATTCCGGGGTGTTCACAATCGGTTAGTAAAATATGTTCCCCCGCTTGCCAATCAACCCCCCAGAGGGCGATATTACAGCCTACAGTGACATCCTCGGTGATAGAGAGAGTGCTGGGGCTAATTCCCAACTCCTGAGCCATTTCTTGCCTGAGAAGTTCCGTTTTTTTGGTAATCCAATCGTTTACCCGTCCTGAAAAAGGCCCCTTTTGTTGGAGAAAATTATGGGCATCGATAATCGCTTCTAATCCCGCCTTGGGCAAGGTTCCCTGACCACCGAAATTAAA